>JAADFW010000016.1 GCA_013152655.1 Chlorobiota bacterium | reverse complement strand
ATATAATAAAAAAGGAGAGCAAAACTCTCCTTTTTTATCGTGATTTAATATCTGTTACGTTTTCGGTATTTAGTGTGTAACAGTTCATGGGATTTATGGCCCAACGGTTCCTTAAGGAACTCTTCGTAAATTTGTTTTATTTCAGGATTTTCATGCGATTTTCTAATCGCTTTTCCTTCGTCTTCAGCATAAATTGCTTCTGCTCTTTTCTTTCTTATTTCAGCATTTGTTGGTATTGGCTGTCCTCCTCCACCAATACAACCACCCGGACAGGCCATTATTTCAATAAAATGATATGGTGATTCACCTTTTGAAACCTGCTCCATAATAACTCTTGCATTTGTAAGTCCGTGTGCAACAGCAACTTTAAGGTCAACACCTTCCAAAAATGACCATTCCGGCAAACAACCTTCAATTTTAATAGTTGCATCTCTTATTCCTTCCATACCACGAACAGGAGCAATTCTTAAATTCTCAAATGGAACTTCCCTGCCTGTAACAATTTCATAAGCTGTTCTAAGTGCTGCTTCCATAACCCCACCGGTAGCACCAAATATTACTCCGGCTCCTGATGATTCACCCATTAAGCTATCAAAATCGCTTTCTTCCAAATCAAGGAAATTAATACCTGCCTGCTTTATCATATGCCCAATTTCACGGGTAGTTAAACCAGCATCAATATCCTTATATCCACTATCTCTCATCTCAGGCCTGTTTGCTTCAAATTTTTTTGCTGCACAAGGCATTCCTGCAACACAAACAATATTTTTAGGGTCAATTCCTTTCTTTTCAGCATAATATGTTTTTGCTACCGCACCAAACATTTGCTGCGGCGATTTACAAGTTGAAAGATGATCAAGTTCATCAGGATACATATGCTCAATAAACTTAACCCAACCCGGTGAACAAGAAGTCATCATTGGCAAGGCAACATCTTCTTTATCAACTAAGGCTTTTTTCAATCTGGTTAATAATTCTGTTCCTTCTTCTATTATTGTTAAATCGGCAGCAAAATCAGTATCTAATACCGAATCAAAACCCATTTTTCTTAATGCAGTTGCCATTTTACCTGTAACTCTTGTTCCAACAGGAAAGCCTAACATTTCACCTAATCCAACTCTTACAGAAGGTGCAGTATTAACAATTACATGTTTTTCAGGGTCGCCAATTGCATCCCAAATATCATCAAAATACCTTCTTTCAGTTAAAGCACCGGTTGGACAACGATTAACACATTGGCCACAATTTACACAAACAACATCATTAAGAGGTAGTTCGTTAAAAGTGGCTATTTTCATATCTTTTCCTTTGTGAATTACATCAATTGCATTTACGTGCTGCAATTCAGCACATGTCCTAACACATCGCTGGCATCTAATACATTTACTATCGTCTTTTTCTATTGCCCATGAAGATTTGTCAATTTCTAAATTAGGCTTAAGAACACTTAAATATCTTTCGTTATCAATATTATATTCTGCTGAAAGTTCTTGTAATTCACAATTAGTACTTCTATAGCATGTAGTACATTGCGTATTATGTTCTGAAACTAATAATGAGACGATATCTTTTCTGGCTTTTCTAACTTTTGGTGTATTAGTCTTAATTACCATTCCATCTTCAGCCGGTATTGCACAAGAAGCCGGAAGTATTTTCATCCCTTCCACTTCAACAGCACACACCCTGCAATTTCCTGCTACACATAAATCTTCATGATAGCATAATGTCGGAATTTTAACATTCACTTTTTGTGCAGCTTTTAAAATAGAAGTTCCCTGTTCAACCGAAACATTAAATCCATCTATATTTAAATTTATTTTTGCCATTTTATTTATTTTTAATTTTTTGTGATATTTATTTAGTATATCATTTCTTCTCTAAAATTCTCAACAATTGAAGCAAATGAATTGGCAACCGATTGGCCTAATCCGCATTTTGAAGTTAACTTCATTGTTTCAGTTAATTTAACTAACTGATTTAAATATTCTTCCGGTTTTTCACCATTTTTAACTGCTTCAATTCCTTTTCTTAATTGCTGGCATCCAACCCGGCAAGGTGTACATTGCCCACATGACTCTTCTTCAAAAAAATCAAGATAATTATGTAGAACATTGTACATAGAGCGAGAGCTGTTAAAAATCATCATTGAACCTCCGGTAGGCAATGAATCACCATTTAAACCACCTTGATAGCCAACAGTTGTCTGGCCGAACTTTTTTCGTGGCACGCAGAAACCCGCTGCACCTCCAATTTGAATAGCTTTGGTATCGCCATCGCCAAATTCTTCTACAAAATCTTTTACTGACAAGCCATATTCTAATTCATAAATTCCGGGAATTGGAGTATCTCCTGAAACAGAAAATACTTTAGAGCCTCTTGAGTCTCTTGTTCCTAATTCTTTAAAAGCTTTTGAACCTATACGGCAAATCATTAATGAATAAACAAGTGTTTCAACGTTATTTATAACAGTTGGGAACCCATCTAAACCTGCTACTGTAGGAAATGGGGGTTTGTTTCTTGGCTCGCCACGTTTTCCTTCCATTGAATTCATTAATGCACTTTCTTCACCACATACATAAGCACCACTTCCAAGGAAAATATCAATTTTAAAATCAAAATTTATCTCTTTCAAATGATTGTTGAATTTTTCAAGTTCCTGATTTAGAAACGGAAGTAAATATTTATACTCACCACGCAAATAAACAAAACCTCTTTTTGCACCAATTATCTTGGCACAAACTGTCATTCCGCCAAATACTTTACGTGGTACTTTTGTTAAAATTTCACGATCCTTAAAAGTTCCCGGTTCGCCTTCATCTGCATTACAAATTACAAATTTCTTTTCAGCTTTTTGCTCTGCTGCAAATTTCCATTTCAACCCGGTAGGAAAACCTGCTCCTCCTCTACCCTTTAGGCCAGATTCAATAACTTCATTTAAAACATCCTCATTTGACCTTTTAAGTGTATTGTCTAAAACCTCATATTTAACTGAATGGGGCTTAAATATGATGTCAACTCTTTTTAAATGTTTATCTTTCATATTGAATATCTCCTATAATTTTTTGTTTAGCATTGTCATTATGAATATAGCCGCTTAGAATTTCTTTTACTTTTACCGGTGTTAATTCAGTATAAGGTTCGTCGTTAATTAAAATTGCAGGAGCTTTATGGCACCATCCTAAACAATTGGTTTGTAAGAGAGTAAACATTTTATTTTGTGTTGTTTCTCCAACCTTTATTTTTAACATATCTTCAATTGCTTTAATAATGGCATTCTTGCCTTTCATATCGCAACTTATTGTTTTACAAACTCTTATCACATATTTTCCTCTTGGTTCGGTATCAAGAAATGAATAAAAGGTAGCTGTTCCATATACTTCAGCAGTAGATACATCCAGCTCTTTAGCAACCTGTACCATTGCAGTATCGGTAAGGTAATGTTCATGCTCAACAATACCTTGCAAAATAGGGAGTAGGTTTTCTCTTTTCCTTCCGTATTTTTCTGAAAGCTCTTTAACTTTGTGTTGAACTTCTGTCATAATGAAAGTTTTATTGATTTATAATTACTTTTTTATAAAAATTCTTAATTAATTTTATTTTAAGTCAAAAATACGCTTAGATAAAATTTTAATGAATGACTTTAGTCATTATGAATAAATGACTTTAATCATGCTTATACGAATATACAAATGATATTGTAAGAGGTAGTGCTTATTTTCATTATACAGGAATAATATCTGTTGCTTTTGGCACAATAAAATTAGAATTGATATTTAACAATTTAGATTCATAATTAATCCAATTTCGTAAGTTCTCTTTGTTTAGTATTTCCTGATGATAATACTTTTCGTCTTCGGCCCCGCTATAATGAACAAGGTAAACATTTTTTGCATTTATATGGTTAACGAAATCTAAAACGCAATAATCAATAATACTATCTGAAAATAAATCATTAAAATAACTATATGATTGCTTACTTAATACAGAGCTTATGTGCGCTGATGAATAGTATGCTATATTGTTAATTTTTTTATTTTTTCTAAAATAAATATCTCCGTTATATTTTTCAGGCAGTTTTGATGTAATACTCCAATGATTACTTCCGGGATATGGAAATCTGTTATTTGAATCAATTATTAAATGTGTTGTATTTTGAAGAAATTTAATATCCTTTTCCCGTAAAAAAGTACATAAAACATCACCTGTAAAAACAACTTTGTGAGCAGTATTGTTATTGAAAATATTAAAGGCTAATAAATGAGCACCCGGAGCACTTGTTCCATGAAATACAGGGAATGAGTATAATTCTAAGTTATTTGCTTCTTTTATTTTAATAAGTTCACCCGGTATTAATTCAATAAATTCAACAATTGAATTTAAATGAGGCAGTATTCGCAATGTTTCTTGCCAACATAGTTTTGAAGCATAAACCGGATATTTTTTATTATATACTCTGTAATAACTTTGTACTATCCAATCAACCCCTAAAATGTGGTCAAAATGAGGATGTGTTAATATTATAGCTTCAGGAATACGATTATAAGAAGTAATAAGATTTTGTACCGTTCCGTGGCCTGCATCAATTAAAATTTCCCAATTTATATTCTCTTTATTTAATGGTTCTGAGGTTTTATGACTTATGATAGAATATGAAGCATTTGCTAAATCGTTAAAATTATTTTTTGAATAAAAATTATGTACTTGCCCCAGTTTTACAGGCCAGGCATTTCCAACTCCATTAAATTTAAGTGATAAAAATTCTTGCATTTTTTTAATAACGAAAAGTTGTTTAAGCACTAACTTCCCAATAATCACGCATTAATGACGATACCCATTTAGGTTGCTCAATTTGATCGGTTGGCAAGAATTCTTTAAAAACAGGTTTTATGTCAATTATTGGCGTGCCATCTATTGCATCCAGGTTTTGAACATATAATATATTATCAACATGAGTAAGCAGCTTAACAATAGTAACACCAATATAGTTTGGCCTTTCTTTTTTTCTTTGCGCAAATATCCCGGTTCTTGCTATTTTTTTATCCTCTCTTGGCCTGCAATAATAACTAATCTCTTTTTTTTTATTAACCTTATGCATATAAAAAACAATCTCAAGATGCGATATTTTTTCTAATCCTTTAAGAGCTTTTTGAGGAATATCATCATTTAAAATTATTTCAGAAACCATTTCGCCCCAAAAATCATCAATTAAATAATCTTTTCTCTCATTTTTAACATACCCAATTGGCCGGATTACAATTTCTTCCATAACAAGCTATTTATGCCATATAATAATATGAAGTAAAATTAAAGATAAGATAATTTACCCACAATATTAAAAAAAAATAAATTCTATTTAACAATTGTCATTTCATCAATAAGCCGCTTATCTCCGGCAAATTTATCAATAATAAAAAGTGCATACCTTATATCAAGAATTATGTTTCTGCATTGGTTAGGGTCATACATTATATCACTCATTGTGCCTTCCCAATTTCTATCAAAATTAACACCTATTAATTGCCCTTTGTCGTTCAATACCGGACTTCCCGAATTCCCCCCTGTTGTATGATTAGTTGCAGTAAAACAAATATGCATTGTTGAATCCTGCCCATATTGCCCGTAATTTTTTGAGTAATATAAATTTTTTAGTTTGTCGGGCACTTTGTAATCATAAATATCAGGATTATCTTTTTCAATAATTCCGGATAAAGTAGTATAATAGTCATAATGAACTGCATCGCGCGGATAATAATCATCTACTTTTCCATAAGCAACTCTTAAAGTTGAATTGGCATCGGGGTAAAAAATCTTATCGGGCTGCATTTCTCTCATTCCATTTAAATAAATTCTATTTAGCCTGGTTATTCTATCCTTCAGCTTTAAATAATTCGGATAAATATTTTCATCAGCATTTTTTGCAAAACTTGCGTATAGAGCATAAGCCGGATCTTTAATTAATTTCTTAACATTTGAAAGCTTATAATTTTCGAGAAATTTTAATGTCTTCTCTTTATTGCTAAATATTGACTTATTATACAAATAATCAGCAAAATCATTGTAATTTCCTTTATACTTTGCGTTTACCAATTGTTTAAACAATTGAGGCTGAAACTGTTCTGGTATATTTTCATTATAACTTTGCATTAATTTAACAAAACTATTTTTATCTATTGGCAAGTAATAATCTTTATAAAATGATGTTGTTACTTTTTTTAATCTTTCCAATTTAGTTTTTAATTCTTCTTCCGGTATTTTTTGATTGTAATAATTCACCAAAACATTAAATTTTGAAGCAAATTTCAAAAGTTCAACTGCATATACTGCTTCATACATATAATCAATTGTTAGTTTATATGGTTCAATTTGTGTATATAAATCTTTTAAATCAGTTAAAACCTTTCCATACTTTTCTTTTCTTTCCTCAGAAGAATTAACCCAATTTGTAAATTCATTTTCAAATTGTTGTTTTTTCTCAATAGCTCCTAATTTTTGCAAACCTTTATTTTCACCAATCCATTTTTTCCAATAATTTGAAACACGTGCATATTTAGAGGCATATTGAATTCTAACTTCATCATTTGCATCCATTTCCTTTACCATTATTTTTAATCTTTCTGCACGCAATTCAATTTGCTTCGGATTTTCAACTTTTGAAATTAAATTAACAGCATACGATGTTAAATATTCTGATGTTCTGCCCGGAAAACCATAAACCATTGTAAAATCATCTTTTTTAACTCCTTGTAAAGAAATAGGGAAATGATATTTTGGTTTATATGGTACATTATCTTTACTATATTTTGCAGGTTTATTATCATTGTTTACATAAACTCTAAATATTGAAAAATCGCCTGTATGGCGTGGCCACATCCAATTATCGGTATCGCCACCAAATTTTCCTATTGAAGAAGGTGGAGCTCCAACCAAACGAATATCATTAAAAACTTCGTATTCAATTAAAAAATACTGATTTCCGTAAAAAAAAGGCTTTACTAATATGTCATAATTATTTCCTTCACTTGCCAGTTTTTTTATTTTAGAAATTGATTTGGTTATAGAATTTTGACGTTCCTCCTCTGTCATTTTATCAGTAATGTTAAAAAGAACCGAATCGGTTACATCTTCCATTTTCACTAATATTCTTACTTGTAATCCCGGATTAGGCAACTCTTCGTCATTAGTTTTAGCCCAAAAACCATCAGTTAAATAATCATGTTCTAAAGAGCTATGTGATTGTATTGCACTAAAACCGCAATGATGATTAGTTATAATTAATCCTTCATCAGAGATTAACTCGCCTGTACAACCTCTTCCGAAAAGCACAACAGCATCTTTCATACTGGTATGATTAATACTATATATATCTTCGGCTGTAAGTTTAAAGCCTTTCTTTTGCATATCTTCTATGTTATACTTATTTAATAGCATTGGTATCCACATACCTTCGTCTGCCTGCGATGCAATTGTTGCAAACAAAATAATAATTACTCCTAATAATCTTTTTTTCAACATATTAAAGTTTTATTTATTAAAATAATTGTAATTCTTTATATAACATTTGTGTTGGCAAACCCATAACATTAAAATAGGAACCTTCTATTTTTTCAATGCCAATAAATCCTATCCATTCTTGAATACCATAAGCCCCCGCTTTATCAAATGGCTGATATTTATCTATGTAATAATTAATTTCATCTGAAGTTAAATGTTTAAAGTAAACATTTGTTTTTGCAAAAAACAATTTTGTTTTTTCAATGGTTGTAATACAAACGCCGGTTATTACAGTATTTTTTGTGCCCGAAATTTGCTTAAGCATTTCATACGCATGCTCTCTGTTTTCAGGCTTATTTAAAACACTATTATTTAATACTACAATTGTATCAGCAGTTATTAATAAATTATTCTTTTCTAATTTGTTTAAAAAATAGTCAGCCTTTTTCTTTGCCAGAAATAATACTACTTCTTCGTTCTTAAGATTTAAAGGATATTCTTCTAAAGCAATAAAATCGGTTTTAACTTCAAAGTTTACACCTAAGTCCTTTAGAAGCTCGTATCTTCTTGGCGATTTTGAAGCCAGAATAATTTTGTATTTCAATAAATTATCTAACATAAAAACTTACAAAAAAAAATTAAATTAGCTGGTAGCTAATAAGATACTGAACCAATATAGCGTATAAAATACCCGTAAACATAATGCCCTTTAAAATGATACTGGCTCTTCTAAAGTCTTTTTTATTTTTTCCAATAATAATTTGAATAATTAAGCCTATTAAAGGAAGTATAATTGCAACTAAAACATATGTAAGTGTATAATTATCATGAATGAAATAATAATATGTGTATGAAACCGCTGCAATAGTAAACACAATAAGTATGATAATTAATATTTTTGAAGTATTAAGCCCTAAAATAACAGGTACAGAATTTCTGCCATAAGCATTATCACCCTCAAAATCTTCAATATCCTTAATTATTTCTCTTATTAAATTTGTTATAAATGCATAAAATGCAAAAGCGGCTACCCACCAAAAAACAATATTTGTAATTGGTTGAATTAGTTCATGATACTCTCTCAACAAAAATACATTTTCGTAAAGTACAATTTGCAACGGGACTAAAGCAGTAAGTATAGCAACAATAAAATTACCTATTAAAAATTGCCTTTTATAGTTTGTTGAATAGTACCAAAATAAACCTGTAACCACTAAATAAACAAAGGCTAACAAATATATTTTCACTACGTATGCTAAATAAAATCCTATTACAACACCCAAAATATTTAATACAACATGCAAAGTCATGGCATGACGCCTGTTAATTTTTTGTCCAATAAGAACATTCCCCGGTTTATTAATCTGATCAATTTTTCGATCAAAATAGTCATTAATTACATATCCGGCAGCAGCAATAAAAACGGTTGATAAAACAATTAAAGCAAATAAATAATCAGGCATTTGTAACTTAAAATCATAAATACCAATTATAGGATTAATAATACTATACCTCATTAAATACTGGGTAAGCACAATAATTATTAAATTTGGCAAACGAATTAATTTTAAATAATTAAACATTATATCTTTACTTTTAATATTTAATAAAATACCATATTACCAATGCATTGCATCTACATCCATCCACTTTCCATGTATTCTTAAAACCTGCTCAATAATATCTCTAACACAACCAAAACCACCCTTCGCATTTGAAATATAACTTGAAATTGCTTTAATTTCCTCAGCTGCGTCTGAGGGGCATGTAGCAATACCGGCATAATTCATTACTTCATAATCTGGCAAATCGTCACCCATATACAAAACTTCATCCGGTTCTAAATCATATTTAGCTAAAAAATCCTTAAAATCATCCATCTTATCCGACGACCTAAGATAAACATCGGTTACACCCAAATAATTAAAACGCATTCGTACCGACTCTGAATTTCCCCCGGTTATTATTGCAATTGGGTATTCTTTTTTAATTGCAAATTGAACCGCATAACCATCCTTAATATTCATCGATCGCAAATGCTCTCCATTAGGATATAGCAGTAAGTTGCCATCAGAAAACACACCGTCAACATCAAATGCAAACGCTTTAATTTTTCTTAAATTTTCTTTAAAATTACTCATATAATTACTGCAAATTTTTAAAAAGTAAAAATAAGATTTTAAATTGAAGAAATATTTTATTCGGCTAATTTCTCAAATCAAATCTAAGAACCATAAAATTTCATTATATGCTCACTTAAAATTTTATATATTTCGTATTCAAAAGGCTTGTCTTCTAATAATGCTAAATGCGATTTTATAACTTTCATATCTTTTCTTATTGCCGGGCCCGTTTGCGATTTTTCAGGTTCTTGCTCCATTACTTTTTGCGTAGTTTGTTCAATTAACGGCTTTAGTATTTCAAAATCAATAGAATTGTTACTTAAATATTTTTTCGAAATAGTGTACATGTGATTTACAAAATTGGAAGCAAAAACAGCAGCAATATGTATTTTTTTTCGCTGTATTGAATTTAAAGTAAATATACTATCTGTAAGACTACCTGTGCCAGCCAGATCTTTTAACTTATTGAGATTCCCTGTAGTATTAGCTTCAATGCAAATTGGAATATTTTTAAACTGAAGCAATTTGTTTTTTGAAAAAGTTTGCAGCGGATAAAAAACCCCGTAATTTTTTACTTTATTTTTAAAAACATTTATAGAAATGCTTCCTGACAAATGAACAACCAACTTATTATTGAAGATATCTTGCTTAACAATATTGGCAATAGAATCGTCGTTAACTGCAAGAAAATAAATATCTGCTTTTTTAATTAACTTAGTATAAGTTAATGCATATGCTGCATCAACTTTTTTGGCTAAATTTTGTGTACTTTCTTCAGTTCTGCCTATTATTTGAATGATATTGTGCTTGTTCTCTTTTAGTGCAAACGCTAAATTGTATGCAACATTACCGCTTCCAAAAAGAACAATTTTCATATACCACTATTATTATCAGAAATTAATTTAAGACTACTCCAGGATACTACATGTCTGACAAAGCCCTTCAACTAATAATAAAGAGCTTTTTTCCTTATAGCCATTAGGCAATTTTACATCAGGAACCGGAACATCTGGCAGGCAAAGAGTTATTCCACAAACGGTACATTTAAAATGCACATGCCTGTCAAAGTAATCTGAAATATTTGAAACATCAATTGATATAGCGTACTTGTTTGCTCCATCTCTATCCATTATCTGATGAATTAAACTATTATTTAGAAAGGAGGTTAAAGTACGATACAGGGTAACTCTATCAAAATTATCTTTTAATGAATTTTCAATTTCACTATGAGTTAGTGCATGTTTTTTAGATAAAAATAAATCTAATACACTCACCCTGCACTTTGTGAGTCTAAGTCCTCTATTGCTCAGGATTTCTTTAGAAGAATTCTTCATTGGAAAATTATTTACAGTTCTTACCCGATTATACTATTAGCGAGTAAATTTAATTAAAAAAATAACTAATTCCTGTAAATATACCAACTGAATAAGGTTTAATTTCTGAAAATTGACTTATTGAATTAAGAGAATATCTTAAGGTAGGTTCAAAATTTATAGATAAACTCTTCGATAAAGGATAATCGATACCAATACCTAAGCTGGCTCTGTAATTTACTGAATTCATACCTTCAGTATAACCAATCCATTGTTTAGCATTATTTTGCTCAAAATATACTTTATTGGTTATTAAAAACCCGGGCGATAAACCACACTGTAATTGCATATCTACTTTTCTATCAATAACTTTATATTTTACCATTACAGGAATTTCAAGATATTCAAAATTCTGTAAAAGTTTTGAATCAACATAAACAGATTTAACAGTATTTTCTGCACTGGGATGAACATTAATATCGTTTGAATTAGATGCTTGCGTATTATACCTAATCTCTCCAACCATACTGGAAGTTGTGTAAGAATTAGCTTCAATTAGTTCGCCTCCATCATAATATGCTAACTCGTTCACATCTATTCTGGCATTATCAATTTGTTGACCGAGTTTTGAATAATATAAGCCGCTTTCTATAGTTAACCTGTTAAAAACCGTATAACCTACTTTCATGCCACTGTTATAAGCTAAAAGTGCTTTTTCATTATTGTGCGAAGCTTGATCTTTTTGTGTTAATAACATACTGCTTTGGTCAATTTTAGGATTTAATTTATTTCCTAATAAATATGAAGGTGAAAACTGCCCTGCTAAAGCCCATGTATTTTTAATTTCCTTTTCTTCAACAAATCCTTCATAAACCTTCACTTTTTCTTTATCCTCAGAGGTTATAGGCTGAAAAGCAAGCGTATTCAGATTATTTCTCTTTTTTATGGATAATACTTTCTTTAAGGTAATAACTGCTGATATTTTATCTATTAATTTATTAGATAATTGTGCAATATTATTTGTTTTAGAAAATGAATTGTCATTTTCTTTATTAGAATTATTTTTTTCAATTTTTAGTTCTTTTTCAATAATTGGAGTTTTAGAAACAGTTTTTTTAATTGAATTATTTTCAACAATTCCAGTGTTTATTAAAGAACTATTACTTACAATCTCATTGCTTGGCTTAACTATTTGAGAAACTGTATTTTCTGAAATCAATTTGCTTGTATTTGTTCCGGTAAAATAATATCCTGATAGAAAAGAAATAATAATAGCAACACTTGCAGCAACAGCACTAAAATAAACTCTTCTTTTAGTTTGCTTACTTTTTAAAATATCTCCTTTTATATCTTCCCAAATATATTGTGGCGGTTCTACATTATAATTATACAATGCATCCTTAAAAAACTTATCTATGTTTTTATTCTCTTTCATTATTTTGCTAATTTTAACTGGCTTTTGGCCGGATAAAACAATTCCTTAACGCGTTTTTGTAAAATAGCCCTTGCCCTTGAAAGGTTAGATTTAGAGGTGCCAACTGTAATTCCAAGCATATCGCTAATTTCTTTATGTGAATATCCTTCTATTGCATACATACTAAAAACCATCCGGTATTTAGGAGAAAGTTCCTGAATCAATTTTAATATATCTTTAGCTGCAATATCACTCAAAATTTCATCAAAACTTAAATCTTCAGAAATTTCATAAATATCATTAACCAGGTATAAATACTTTTGCTTCCTATATTTTTCTAAAGCAGTATTTATCATTATTCTCCTTATCCAACCTTCAAAAGAACCCTGATTTTTAAATGTTTTTATATTCTTTAAAACTTTATAAAAACCTTCTTGTAAAATATCTTCAGCTTCAGTACTATCTTTAGAGTAATGTAAACACACGCCATACATTTTACCGGCAAATAATTTATAAAGTTTTTCCTGGTAAACCGATTTACCAGCTACACAACCTTTTATTATTTTGTTTAACTCTTCCAAATTTGTTTTATTACCTATTTTAACTAGGTAAATTACATAATTTAGAGTAAAATACCTAATTATATTAAAAGCCTACTTGATTAGTGATGCACAACAAGATGTTTTGGTTGCGTATTTAACCCAATATGAATTTATAAATTAACAATAAATGAGTTGCTTTTGCTGAAAAACCTTATGTTTTCTTTAAAACGTATTGTTGAAGAAATAAATAGATTTTTAAAACTGTAATTCTATAAAAAAATATTCTTTACCTAAAATTACCGTTTTTATCAATTAAAACTAAAAAAGCAATATTGTGACGTGGAGAATTAATATTTTTTGCAGCCGATTTATTTATAGGTATAAACACTCTTCCTGCAAGAGCAATTCTATTGTCTTTTAATTGAATACCGGTTAAAAAATCTGAACTTGTTGGCAATAATTTCATAGCTTCAGCCGGATAATCTGAATCAGGCTTGTCTTGAAATTATTGCCAACAAGTTCAGGTAATAAAGATTAATTTATTTTATTT
>JAADFW010000015.1 GCA_013152655.1 Chlorobiota bacterium | reverse complement strand
TTCTCCTTTTATTTTTGGGAACATAAACAACAATAAAAAAAATAATTTAAAAATAATAGATATAGGGATGTTCATTTTTTTATTCTATTCAGCAAACCGAAACTTAGTATCGGGGAAATGAGTAATATATCCAATATTAAAACGATTAAATTCTTTCGTATAACCAGGCAATTTAGCATAATCAAAATAAAAACCATAGAAACCGGCTCTTACTCCAAAAGTAAAAAATCTTCTGTCACCTTTAGTTTCATTTTCATACACACCTCCAATTCTTAATGCCATTTGAAACATTCTATTGTAAGTAAACCTCATCTCTATTCCTGCTTTATGAACTAATTCGTGTATTTCTTCATTAAAGCCATTTGGAGCATCATAAAAAGACTGAAACATTCCTTTCCATATATTTACATCAGGACTTTTCCCACGTATTATCTCCCTTTGCCCATTTATAAATTCTGTTTCTGGTGGGGTTGGTACCAGCAATTTCTCAACCTGATATGCAAACAATGCTTCTATGTTGCTTCTTCTAACAACATTTGACTTATACTTCAATAAATTACCAAAATGTAAAGTTGTTGGGAGAAAAGACAAAGGATAATTATCATTAATTACAGAATCTACTCTTGCACCAATATTGGAAATATACAAACCTGTTTCATATTGCCAATTTTTTTTATTAATCTGAAAATCCTTTTTGTAATTAAAACCCAAATTTAATGCAACTACATTATTTTCGTCAATAATAACCGGATTATCGTTCTTCACTCCTATTAGTGCAACCGGCCTGGCAAACTTTAAATCTATTCCCCATGCCAGATTTAAATTTATAAGATGTCCGTAAGTAAAATCAAAAGATGATAATCTATCAAACCTGCTTGTTTTTATTACAACATTTGGTTTGTGGTTTTTAAAGTCTGTTTTAAGTTCTATCAGGTTATAATGAAAAGCAAAATAATTGTTAGGATGATTAGAAATGATAATATTGCCATCTAATAGTTTAAATCTATCCAAAAAAAGAGGGCCGGTTATATATACTCCCAGATTATATTTCCTGTTTGCTAATAAAGCCGGATTTCCTTCACCTGCATTTTGCGGATAATTACTACCGGAAACTGCATTTATTTGCCCAAATCCAAATGACTGTGCATTGTTAATATTCGCTAAAGCAGGGAAAATCACAGGTATGGGATTCTTTGTTTCATTTTGTGCATTAACCCCAAAAGTTGATAAAAATAATAGTATAAATAATATTGGCTTTTGCAATTATTTCAATTTTATAAAATCTTCAAGAATGATTAACAAATGTATAACTTCTTTTTCTTTAAGCCTATTTAGGTAATAAAAGTATTTTTTTTTATAATACTAATCGCAATTTTGAATCATTTTTTTAGCCTTTTTTATACCAAAAATCATGATTAGTAAATAAATAATAACAAATAATATTTTATACCAAAACACAAAAATATGCTTATCCAATTTTTCATTTTTAATATTCAATTCTAATGAAAGGTTAGAATAATTTTTTAGTTTAATTAGTTTAATAATTAATGAATCGCTCTGTTCATTAAATTTTATACTGGCCGAATCAATTTTACGGTCGTTTAATGATAATTTATTATTATAAAAATGATCTAAGGAGTCGGCAATTTGCTTATTTATTAAACTATCGGTAAAACTTGTATTTATTTCTTCGTTTAGCGCATAAGTTTGCTGCATTAATTCGTTTATTACTGATTTTGAATTCATTAATACTTGTTGTAATTCATTTATTTCATTTTTTATTGAATTATTACGATTCTCAACTTCACTTATCTGAAATCTTGCAATTCTCTGCTTATATTGATTTTTAATAATTGAAGTTCCAAGTTTTTCAATTTTAAATACCGGAACAAATATGAAAACTATTAGAAGAATTATTCCTGTTATAAATTCAGAATTACTAATTTTATTTGTGAAGTTATCCATTGTTAATTATATTGTTCTAATTAATACTTTAGTAAATGTAGCTATTTTATCCTGAATTATTTATGTGCCCCGTGTAAAGTAATATAAAATTCATGATTCTGAATTTTAAGTTTTCAAACATTAAGTACTCAGGAACCGTAATCTATTAAATTAATTTAACAGTATTTATATAGTAAGAAATGAAAATAAAAGTTTGCCTGGTTCAAGAAAGTCCGGTTTTTTTCGACAAGGAAAAAACAATTCAAAAAATTGAAAAATTAACTGAAAAATACGCTAAATCAGGTTGCCAGCTAATTGTTTATCCTGAGTCATTTATACCGGGTTATCCCAGGGGGTTCACCTTTGGGGCTGTTGTAGGAAGCAGAACAGAAGAAGGTAGAAAATTATATGCTTTATATTATAAAAACAGTTTAGATATTTATGGCAATGACTTAAAAAGATTAGAAAAGTTAGCTAAACAGTTCAATGTATATCTTGTGATAGGTGCAACCGAAAAGGAAAATAACACAGGAAGTTTATATTGCTCAATGTTATATATATCTCCAATTGACGGATTAATGGGTGTTCACAGAAAAATAAAGCCTACAGGCACAGAACGAGTCATTTGGAGCGAAGCATCAGGAGAGTCGTTAATTACAACACAAACCCGCATTGGGAAAATAGGTGGATTGATATGCTGGGAAAATTATATGCCGTTGGCCAGAATGTCGATGTATAAACAAGGCGTTGAAATATACGTTGCCCCAACTGCCGATGCCAGAAAAAACTGGACTTCAACTATGAAACATATTGCATTAGAAGGCAGGTGTTTTGTTTTAGGATGTAATCAGTTCTTTACAAAATCAATGTATCCTGAACAATATCAACATTTGATAAAAGAAGAACCGGAAACAATGTGTGCAGGAGGCAGTGTTATAGTTTCTCCGTTTGGAGATATTATTGCAGGCCCATTATTCGATCAACCTGGTGCAGTAATAGCTGAAATTGACACTGATGAAATAATTAAAAGTAAATTAGATTTTGATGTTACAGGCCATTATTCGCGCAACGATATATTTAATCTTAAAATAGCAAACCAACCTGATATAATAAAAGAAACTAAAAAATGAGAAGTAATAAGACTACTAAAATCCTGTTGACCTGCATTCATATTCCGATGTTTGGCCTCCAACGGTAACCGGTTCTTCATTTTCAACATTATCAAGTTCTTCACCACAATATTCAACCCATTCGCCTTCTTCAATTACAGTATCATTTGACTTTACAACATACCTGCATTCTTTGCAATCGGTACAAGAACTGATAATAAGCCCTGTAAAAAATAAAAAAACAAAATATGGAATTATTTTTTTTATTATGCGCATATTTCTTTCTGGTTCATTGATTAAACTATTTTTATTGAATAGCATAAATTTACAGATTTAAAGTTAAATTCAAAAAAAAATATTATATCAGGTTTTATTGCTATGAATTAACCAGGAATTAAGTTGTTCAATACTTTTTCATTATTAATTTTGTTAACAATTATAATAAAGCCTAATTTAAAAAATTAATATTGTTTGTGGATGCACAAAAAAGATATACTATAATTGTTCTGATAATACTTGTAATAAGCGTGGGTTGTTCTCGTCAACAAGTAAGTTCAATTGAATCAAGGAATTTATCTTTCCTTTATAAGCCAAGTGCTACTACATTTCATCCCCAATTTATGATTTATCATAGAACAGACACAACCTCGTTATTATTTATTAAACTGTATATAAATGAATTAGCGCAAATATATGATGAAAAAAAGAACAATAATTATTTTAAAATCAGATTTCAATACCAAATATTCAGCTCTGGTGAAACTGAAAAATTTCTTGATAGTTCATCGGTTATATTAAAATCTTACCAACCGGTTGCTAATTCTAATTTCGTAACCTATATTCCTCTTAAATTAAAAAAAGGAGGAAAATATTTTGTGGAAATTGTTTCAACAGATATGATAAATAATAGGAAAAATCAGGATTTTATCAGAGTTGATAAAGAAAACAACTATTCAATGCAAAATTTTTTAATAACCAATGTTGAAAATTTAAAACCTGTTTTTAACAATGTAATTAATAGTTCGCAAGTATTTTCTATTAACAATTTAAGGAATAAGTCAAAAAACATTTTTATAAAGTATTATTCTGCAAATATTCCTTCACCAATGCCTCCTTTTTATATTATTAATTCTAAAACACTTAATATTGCACCTGATAGTATTTGGGAAGTAAAGAATTATTCTGAAAAGAAATTTATATTAGAAAATAAAGGTTTATACTATTTACAAACTGATACTACATTAAATCAGGGTTTGGCACTTTATAACTACAGCAAATATTTTCCGTATGTTAAATCTGCTGAAAACCTGCTTGACCCATTAATATATTTAACTTCTTTTAGAGAATTTAAAGATATGAAAGCGTATAAAAATCAAAAAATAGCAGTAGATAGTTTTTGGTTAAACACCGCTGACGACATGGATAAAGCAAGAGAATTAATTCGGGTTTATTACAACAGGGTACAATTGGCCAATAAATATTTTACTTCGTACACACAGGGCTGGAATACCGATAGGGGAATGATTTTCGTTGTTTTAGGGCCACCAAAAAATGTTATAAAATCGAGCAATATGGAACGCTGGTCGTACGGGCACCGAATAAGCAAACCGGTTTTAGAATTTAGTTTTGTTTTAAACGAAACCCCTTTTACCAATAATAGTTATTCGCTTCAAAGAGACGAGTTATATAGTCAAATTTGGAATCAGGCAGTTGATACATGGCGAAGCGGATTAGTTTTTAGTATAGCTGAATAAATAATTTAATATTACTGAATTGAAAAATAAAACAGATCATATATTTGGAATCAGGGCTTGTATTGAAGCCATTAAAACCGGAAAACAATTTGATAAACTCTTTATAAAAACCGGATTAAACGGTGGGTTATTTCAAGAACTTTTTAAACTTGTTAAAATAAATCAAATACCATATCAGTTTGTGCCGGTTGAAAAATTAAATAGAATTAACTCGGGAAACCACCAGGGTGTAATTGGCATAATTTCGCCTGTTACGTATCAAAAAATTGAATCAATAATTCCGTTTTTATACGAAAAGGGGAAAGTACCGTTTATCATAATATTAGATGGCATTACCGATGTACGAAATTTTGGAGCTATTGCAAGAACAGCAGAATGTGCAGGTGTTGATGCAATTGTTATTCCGGTTAAAGGGGCAGCACAAATTACCGGTGATGCCATTAAAACTTCTGCCGGAGCTTTAAGCCATATTCCGGTTTGTAGAGAAATGTCATTGCTTAATACTGTTTCTTTTTTAAAAAATAGCGGATTAAAAATTATTTCTGCCAGCGAAAAAACTAATAACAGCTATACTAATATAAATTACGAAGGGCCAATTGCCATAATAATGGGTTCAGAAGAAAAGGGCGTTTCATCGGTTTTGTTGGAACAGTCTGACGCTATTGCTGCAATTCCGATAAATAGTGAAATTAAATCGTTGAATGTTTCTGTTGCTGCCGGTATTCTAATTTATGAAGCTTTAAAACACAGATAATTTATATTTTTGAATCATTGAAAAAGTTTTATTACAAATATCTGCTATTTCTTTTGGCTTTTGCCAATAGTCAAATAACTGATGCGCAGTTTTACAACGGGCATCAAATGACTTTCGGGAAAAACCGTGTTCAATACATTGATTTTTATTGGCAATATTACCGCTTTAATAAATTGGACACTTATTTTTATTATGGTGGTAGAGAATTAGCCCAATTTACAGGCAAATATGCTAACGACAGAATTTCTGAAATAGAAGATATTTTTGATTATTCATTGAGCAAAAGGCTTATACTTATAATTTATAACAAACAATCAGATTTTATACAAAGTAATATTGGTTTAATTACAGGAAAAGATCAATATAATATTGGTGGTGTAACTCAAATTGTAAACAATAAAGTGTTTCTATATTTTGAAGGAGAGTATCCGAAGTTTAAAGAACAAATATCAAAAGCAATTGCTCAAGTAATTGTAAATGAAATGCTTTACGGAAACGATATTAAAGATAAAGTTACAAACTCTGTATTATTAAATCTCCCTGAATGGTATATTAAAGGCCTGATATCTTATGTTGCACACGATTGGAGCGTGGAAATGGAAAATTATGTAAAAGATGGAATATTAAGTAACCGTTATAAAAAATTTAACCGCCTTCAGGGAAAAGATGCAACTTATGCAGGCCATTCTATTTGGCGGTATATTGCCGAAACTTACGGAACATCTGTTATACCAAATATTCTATATTTATCCAGGCTAAGTAAAAATGTAGAAAGTGGATTTTTATATGTATTAGGAATTCCACTCAAAGACCTGACTGACGAATGGTTAAGCTATTATCAGGTAAAATATGAAAATAATGATGAAAAAAGAGCATTGCCGGATGGTAAACAAATTATAAAAAAACCGAAGAAAAACGTAACCTACAAGCAATTAAAAATTAGCGACGATGGAAAATATATTGCTTATGTTACAAATGAAATAGGAAAATACAAAGTCTGGCTATATAATTTAGAAACTAATAAGAAAAAAGTAATTTACAAACACGGACATAAGTTAGAACAAATTGTTGATTACTCTTATCCGGTACTTGCCTGGCATCCAACCAGTAAACTTTTAAATATAATTACAGAAGAAAAAGGGCATGTATATATGAATTATTATTTGTTTGATACCAGGAAAATTGAAAAAGTTGAACTTTTTGATCTTGATAAAATTCTTTCGTTTGATTATGCTGATGATGGCCGTAAAATTATTTTCTCAGCTATTAATAAAGGATATACCGATTTGTATTTATATAATCTTGCTTCCAGAACAAGTGAACAGCTTACCAGAGATGAAGCCGACGACCTAAACCCCAAATTCATTAATAATTCTGATAATATAATCTTTAGTTCCAATAGGGTAAAAGATTCACTATTGCTTAATAAATACCAACATATTGACACTAAAGACAGTTACGATTTATTTATATATGATTTGAAAAATAAATCGCTAAAACTGAAAAGAATTGTTCAATCTGATTATTCGAATGAAAAAATGCCCCTTGAAATAGGATCTAATTCTTATCTTTATTTAAGCGATAAAAATGGCATTTATAATAGTTGGAAAGCACAATATGATTCTACTATTACTGCAATTGATACCAGTATTCATTACCGTTATTTTACAACTAGCTACCCTATTACAAATTACAAAAGAAATATTTTAGAACAAGACTTTCAACAAAGCACAAATCGATTTGGAGAAGTTCTTTTTATGAACGGAAAATACTCCATGTTTTCACAAATTTTAGATTATACAAATGAAAATATTCCAACCCTTTTCAATACTGAATATAAAAAAACATATGTATCTAAATTGGAAGAAATAGATAGCCTCGCGTTAATAAAAAAATCTGAACTTAGTATTAATACACCGCATGTTGATAGTATTATTGTTGAATTTAAACCAAAAAAACAAAGTTATCCTCCGGGATACATCAATATTAACAATTACACTTTTGATTATAAAGGAAAATTTCAAAATAATGAAAACATACGCTTAATTGATAGCCTGAATAATATTGAATACACAGAGAAAACACAAAAAATAGACCTTCCCAAACAGTTAGTTTACTTTACAAATTTCTATACAAATTATCTTGTGTCGCAAATTGACTATAGCTTTCTTAACAGTACGTACCAACCATTTACCGGGGGTGAATTTTATTTTAATCCCGGATTTAATGTCTATAATAAAATAGGAACTACCGACTTATTTGAAGACTACAAAATAACAGCCGGAGTACGCTTTGATGGAAATTTTCAGAATAACGAATACCTGATAAGTATTGAGATGCTAAAGCACCGGTTAGACCGCGAAATTATTTTCCACAGACAATCACTATTAAATGTTGATAACGAAAATCAATTTTTAGCAAAAATATTAACGCATGAACTTTTTTATATTTTAAAATTTCCGTTTAGCCAGGTTGCTTCGTTGCGTGGTACTACTTCAATAAGGTTCGACCGTGATGTAAAACTTTCTATTGATTCAAAAAATCTTAGTGCTCCAAATGAATATACTGCATGGAGTGGTGTTAAATTAGAATTTGTTTACGATGATACGAAGCCTCGTGGCTTAAATTTTTATAATGGTACGCGGCTGAAAATTTTTGGCGAATATTATAAAAAACTAGATAAAGACTTAAACTCAAATTTATATGTTGTTGGTGCTGACATCAGGCATTATCAGAAAATTCACCGCGATTTAATTTGGGCTAACCGCTTTGCTGCCAGTTCTTCCTTTGGTAACAGCTTGCTTATTTATTACATGGGTGGAGTTGATAATATTACCATGCTTTTCCCAATAGGCTTCCCTAAATTTGATAATGCTACAGAAATAGACCATACAAAAAATTGGGTTTACCAATCGGTAGCAACCAATATGAGGGGGTTTACCCAAAACATTAGAAATGGAAATAACTTTGCTCTTATTAACAGCGAAATAAGATGGCCTGTATTCAGGTATTTTTTCAACCGTCCATTAAAGTCAGCTTTACTTTCAAACTTTGCAATAGTTGGTTTTGCTGATATTGGAACTGCCTGGACAGGCTTAAATCCATATAAAGATTGGCAGGCTTATAATTATGACATAATTCAAAACGGGCCGGTTACAGTTACCATTGATAAAGGGAAAGACCCTATTATTGGTGGTGTTGGATGGGGCCTGCGTTCCAAAATATTAGGTTATTATGTACGTCTCGACTGGGCTTGGGGTATTGAAAACGGAGTTGTTTTGCCTAATCGTTTATTGTATTTGTCATTTAACATGGATTTTTAAATTTAATGAAAGTGAATGAAATAATAATATTATTAATAATTGGATTAGTAGCAGGCTTAGCAAGTGGCACTTTAGGTATTGGCGGAGGCATTATTATAGTTCCTTCACTTGTTTTTATTATGGGCTTTTCTCAACATATGGCACAAGGCACAAGTCTGGCATTTCTATTGCCACCAATTGGTGTATTTGCTGTATATACATATTATAAAAATAATTATATCAATTTTAAATTTGCCATAGTTCTTACAATAGCTTTTGTTGCAGGTGCATATTTAGGTAGTTTAATTTCACTCAATCTGGATGATAAAATCTTAAAAAAAATATTTGCCGGATTTATGATTTTAGTAGCTTTAAAAATGATATTTACAGATTAAACTATCTGATTTTTCTCAAATGGATATAAAACAAACAATTAAACAATTGTCAGAAGATTATTTCAAAGAAATAAGAAGTATTCGCAGGCATTTGCATCAATTCCCTGAATTATCTTTTGAAGAATATAAAACTTCAGAATTTATTCAAAATAAGTTAGACGAATTGGATATAAAATATGAAAAAGGATTTGTAAAAACCGGAATTGTTGCACGTATTGAAGGAAAAAATCCAGCTAAAAAAGTGGTAGCCCTGCGAGCTGATATGGATGCACTCCCTATTGCAGAGCAAAACAATGTTTCTTATAAGTCAAAAATAAAAAATGTGATGCATGCTTGCGGCCACGATATTCATTCAGCTTCTTTACTGGGAACAATAAAAATTTTAAACGAAATAAAAGACTCATTTGAAGGAACTGTTTTATTTATTTTTCAACCTGGCGAAGAACGTGTTCCGGGCGGAGCAAAACTAATGCTTGCTGAAGGAGCATTAAATAACCCAAAACCCGGCCTGATTATTGGCCAGCATGTAATGCCAACTATGAATGCAGGAACTATTGGCTTTAAAAAGGGAAAATACATGGCTTCTTCCGATGAAATTTACATAACCATTTCCGGTAAAGGAGGACACGGTGCTATGCCAGAACAAAACACCGATACGGTTTTAATTGCTTCCCACATTATTGTTTCTTTGCAACAAATCGTAAGTAGAAATGCAAACCCAACTATTCCTACTGTCTTATCGTTTGGAAAAGTTATTGCCAATGGGGCTACTAATGTAATGCCCGACGTAGTAAAAATTGAAGGAACTTTCAGGACAATGGACGAAACCTGGCGCAGAAAAGCACATTTACAAATTGAAGAAATTGCCAAAAGTATTGCAAAAGGAATGGGTGCCGAATGTGATATAAAAATATTAAATGGTTTTCCATTATTGGTGAATAATGAAGATATTACAGAAAAATCTTATCGGTTTGCTGAAGAATTGCTTGGGAGCGAAAATGTAATTGATATGGACATTAGAATGACTGCCGAAGATTTTGCTTATTATTCACAATGTTTTCCGGCTACTTTTTATCGTCTCGGTGTGAAGAATAAAAACACCAATTTTGTAAAAGCCCTGCACTCTTCTAATTTTGATATTGACGAAGAAGCCTTAAAAACCGGAATGGCAACAATGGCATGGCTGGCTTACTCGTTCTTAAATGAGTAAAAAAGTGAAGAGCTGATTTTATAAGTTAGTTAAGCAGTATTCAAACTGTTAAGCTTTATTGTAAATTGACGACAGCCTTACTCTGAATTTTTCAAGAACACCCAACAACGGATTGCGCTAAATTTTAGTTGCCATATTTATTGCTTATCTTTCTTATTGTGCTAATTTGCTTACACAAAGACAGTTAACTCTCCCATGCCACAAAACCGGCAATTAAATTTAGTGTGTGTTAGCGGCTGGCAATAATGGATTTTATGTACGATTCCGGAGTCAATACACTAATCTCACTTTTTCTAAAATCCTTTACATTTCGTGTCAATATCACATCAATCTCACCATTTTTAATAGCAGAAAAATTTTGCAAACTATCTTCAAAATCTTTAAATCCTGAATTCAATGCGTTGCTTACAACTTCTTTATCCATTAGCAATACATCAGTAATCATAAGTAATTGTTTTAGTTTTTCAATCACTTTGCTATGTCTTGCTGTTTGTCTCAATAAATAATAAACATTACTATAAATCACTGGTGTAACAAATCCTATTAACTTACCGGATTCGCATAATCTTATCACTTGTGCGGAATATTCTGAGAATGGCTTTCTATCAAAAAATAAATCTAGAATCACATCGGTATCTATTAAAACCTTATCCATTTTATAAATACTTTTCTGATAATCCTTTTGACAACTCTCTTTTATAATCAAAATCTTTAGGAGCTTTAAATGCTCCTCTCATTGAAGATGCTATTGGAGTAGAATCAATTACAGTTATATTATCATCTTTAATAATTACCTTAAGATAGTTCTCAATTATGTCAGAAAGGCTTCTTCCTTTCTCCTTTGCATATCGCTTTGCTTTTTCAATTAATGATTGCTCAATTGTCAATGTTAATTTTGTATTCATAGTAACACGTTTTATAAATTATCAAACCACACGTGCAAAGTTGCAAAAAAACCTAAACGTATAATATATTTTTTAATCATACGTATAAGCCTTGGTAAGAAATGCTTGCTGCTAACTATCTAAATATTATACAGTATAAGCATGCTTTAACCCGCAAAATTAACTTCGTTGAGCTCGCAAGTTCGGTTTATAAATTTTCTACGATTAAGTAATACCAACAAATTCGGATCTTTTTGACACCCCAAATTTGGGTGTTAGTAATTCGA
>JAADFW010000014.1:1241-11412 GCA_013152655.1 Chlorobiota bacterium | reverse complement strand
GAAGATAAAATATTTAAATCTATTTTAGCCGGAGCAACCGGCTATTTATTAAAAGATGACAAACCGTCTAAAGTTTTGTTGTCAATAGAAGAGGTTATGCTTGGTGGTGCACCAATGAGTACTTCAATAGCATCGAAAGTGTTAAGCTTTATAAAAACATGTAGTGAAAAAGGAAATGAAAAGTTTAATTTAACTGATAGAGAATTACAAATTCTACAACGAATAGGCAAAGGAGAAAACTATCAACAAATAGCTGACGTGTTATTTATTAGCCCAAAAACAGTACGCAACCACATTGAAAAAATTTATAAAAAATTACAGGTACATAATAAAGTTGATGCTGTTACTATGGCAATAAAAAATAAACTAATTGTTTAATTTATTACTTCTTTTAAATAAAATTTACTGCAAATGTGAACTATCCTGCGCCAAGAGCGAAGGGATTTTATGTATTTCTTTAAATGAAATGAAAAGAGCTGTTTCCTAAAAGCCAAATACCATATTCTATATACGATTTTTCGTTGGTTGATGTATATTATTATACTCATAATAGGGGAAATGATTTTATTAAATATTATTTTTTTGATTTAACCTTATGTTTATCTGATAATCAAAACATTAATTCAATTTTGAGAAAATTTATGAATTAATCAGGGTAAATGATGTTTTGTATAAGTATAATGAGAATTTTAAATTGCTTAAAAGCGTTAAAATAAATTATCATCATTTAAACGGGTGGCAGGATGAACTTTTAGTTGATGAAATAACAAAAAGAGTTTATGCTAAATTTATAAAAGATGGAATAGTCTTTTTAAAGCAAATAAATTTAAAAACCGGTAATATAGAAACTGAATTTCAAATTGACAATCATACTTTCCCAAAAAATATAAAAGTACGAGATAACAATGATTATTACTTATACAAAACTTTTAACGATGATCCGTATAATGATTTATACAGACAAATTTAAAAATAAAAGTGTTTATTCCTAAACAGAAACCATTTCGGGTATGCGCGAAGTGGCTGAAAAAATTGGCTTAAAAGGCGAAGTGGAATGATTGAAATCGAAATTGGCTAATTGAATAGGTGGAGATATAAATAGATAGTGACAATACCATTAAAAACTTAAAATAATTAAGTTCTAAATAAGCGAATTATAAAGCGTATTTATATATTATTCTTATCTTCGCCCCTCTAATTTATATACTCATAAATCTAACTCAAATGAAAACTATTTTAATTTTTGGCACTACTACTGTAATTCTTGCTTTAACCTCCTACTCTATTGCTGTTATAACAGAACAACGAAAAAAAATTGTTTCAAAATTTGTATTAATCTTTCTAATAATTGGTGTTTTGCTTGATATTTCAGCTACAGCGATGATGATAATTGGTTCATCTGCAAAAGGGATTACTTTTCATGGACTTTTAGGATATTCTGCTTTATTGGCCATGCTTATTGATGCTATTTTATTAATTAGATTAAAGAACAAAAACGGATTTAACAGCTCTGTTCCTAAAAAGGTTCATTTATACTCGCGTTTTGCATATTCATGGTGGGTAATTGCATTTATAACAGGCAGCTTGTTAGTAGCTCTTCGTTAGAATAAATTGTGCAATTATCTGTTTTTTGTTAAATGTTTGCAAACTAAACCAGATTTTTTTCTATTTAATAGGCTGATTTAAACTGTCGTAAAAAACGTACGTCGTTTTCAAAATACAACCTGAGATCTTTAACCTGGTATTTTAGCATTGCAATTCGCTCAATTCCCATCCCGAAAGCAAACCCTGTGTATTTTTCATTGTCAATATTACAGCTTTCCAACACATTGGGGTCAACCATGCCGCAACCTAATATTTCAAGCCAACCGGTATATTTGCAAACATTACATCCTTTCCCGCCACATAACTGGCAAGAAATATCCATTTCAGCCGAAGGTTCGGTAAAAGGGAAAAACGAAGGACGTAGCCGTATTTTAGTTTCTTTGCCAAACATTTCCTGTGCAAAATATAACAAGGCTTGTTTTAAATCTGCAAAAGAAACATCGGTATCAATATATAAACCTTCAACCTGGTGAAAAATACAGTGCGCTCTGGCTGAAATTGCCTCATTTCTGAAAACTCTTCCAGGGGAAATAGTCCTAATTGGCGGTTGTTGATTTTCCATAACCCGTACCTGCACCGATGAAGTATGTGTACGAAGAAGTATGTCAGGGTCTTTTTCTATAAAAAATGTGTCTTGCATATCCCTTGCCGGATGCTCTTTCGGAAAATTTAATGCACTAAACACATGCCAGTCATCTTCAATTTCGGGGCCGGTTGAAGTAGTAAAACCCAGTCTGGCAAATATTTCTGTAATTTCATTCCTTACAATTGAAATAGGATGCCTTGTTCCAAGCGGAATAGATTCAGCAGGCCGTGTAAAATCCTCAACCCCGGAAGATGACTTTTTTGATTGTGCCTGACTTTTTAGTGAATTTATTTTCTCAAAAGCACTATTTTTTAAAAGATTAATTTTTTGTCCAATCTCTTTTTTTTGTTCATTCGGAACATTTTTAAACTCGGTGAAAAGGGCAGCAATTTCTCCTTTTTTACTTAATAGTTTTATTCTGAACTGCTCTATCTCATCAATATTTTTTGAAACAAAATCATTAATTTCTTCTTGTAGCGATTTTATTTTATCTAACATTTTTATCCTATTTAATAACTTTAACTTTCATTATTACATCTTTTACCGGCCGGTCGTTCTTACCGGTTGCCACTTGTGCAATTTTATCTACAACATCCATCCCTTCAATTACTTCTCCAAAAACAGTATAAGACCCGTCTAAATGCGGAGTACCGCCAATAGTTGTATATGCTTTTCGTTGTTCAGCAGTAAATTTATAAGGTTTTATTTTAGAAAAATCATCTTTAGCTAATATCTCTATTTTTTTCAATAATTGAACAAACGCTTCTTTATTGCCCGATTGTTGATAAGCCATTAAACTATCGCGGAAAGATTTATTTTTTGATTGTTCTACGTAATTGCGCAATACGTTTGCTCTTTTTCTTTCATTTATGGTTTTTTCCATTATGTCTAAGATAGAATCATTAAATACTCTTCCTTCCACAATATAAAATTGCGAACCCGATGATTTTTTTTCAGGATTTACCTCATCGCTTTCTCTTGCTGCGGCAATAACACCTTTTTTATGAAAAAGCTTAGGGTTAAATTCGGCAGGTATCTTATAACCCGGCCCCCCGTTCCCAAGTCGTGCTTCTGGCTTTGCGTTTTTTGAATCAGGGTCGCCACCTTGTATCATAAAATGGTTTATCACGCGGTGAAACAATAAACTATCATAAAAATGTGCCTCTGCTAACTTTATAAAATTATCGCGATGCAACGGGGTTTCGTTATAAAGTTTAACTTTTATATTGCCATAATTTGTTTCTATCTCAACAATTCGTTCATTTTGCGCATTTGTTGTTAATGCAAAAAAGAAAACAAATAAAACTAAAATTAATTCTTGTTTAAATTCTGTCATGTTTTTGTTTTTTTCGAAGCCTCAAAGTTAACAGATTTATAGTTAATTTAATAACAGCACTATTATCTTTTATACTAACCATTAGTATTAAAGCATTGTTAAGTCTTTTTCAGTAAATTATTTTCTTTAAAATAAGCTATTATTCCTTTTATTAACAGTCCTTCCTGTTCTTTTACCGAAAGTTTTGGCAAAGAATTTACTTTTTCCCAAACAGGCCAGTTATCATTATCAAAGCCGGTAAATTTGTAATAGTTGTTATAACTTAAAACTTTACAGGTAGCAATATGAATTAAATCGGTTTTTTCTTGTTTATTATATTTTTTAAACCCCTGGCCAAGTTCCTGAATTCCAACAAATAACAAAATTGCCGTAAAGTCTGTTACCCCAAATTTAGCATTCATAATATCTATAATATCTTGCCATGCCGGGTTGTCTTCTTTGTTCATAATAAAACATATTATTGTCTAAATTCAATTGCGAAAATACTCCAAATTCTTTTATATTTTGATTTCTTATTTGTGAACACTAAATTTGGAAATAAACAAAACCTGCTTACATTGACTGACAACAAAAAACATTTAACATCAAATCTTGACGAACCGCAATTTGAAAAAATATTCAAAACGCATTTTCAATCGCTATGCTATTATGCTAATACATTTCTTAAAGACCTTGATAATGCTAAGGAAATTGTACACGATGTATTTATCAACTTTTGGGAAAAACGAGAAAAAATTGATATAAATAAACCGATAAAAGCGTATTTATATACTTCAGTGCATAACCGTTGCCTGAATTATATTCGAGACCATAAAAAATTTAATTATTCAATTGAACGCATTGAAGATTTAAATGTTAATTCGGCAATAGAACAATCAGATACATTGATAGTTGAAGAGATAAAGCAAAAAATTAATGAAATTCTTGAAATGCTTCCTGAAAAAGCACGTAAAATATTTGAATTAAGCAGGTTTGAAGGTTTAAAATATCAGGAAATTGCAGATGAACTGGGTATTTCAGTAAAAACTGTAGAAGCAAATATGTCAAAAGCATTAAAACTATTCAGAGAAAACCTGAAAGATTATATTGGATTATTAGTGATTTTAATTGATTTATTATTAATACTGAAAAAATTACGATAACTACATTGGCTTTTTTTAATAAATATTGTCAAGTTAAAAAATAGTTGAAAATTGTAATAGGGTAAATGCAAAAAGTAGTGTATTAGTGAAGAGAAAATATATATGATTGACAAAAACCAACATAGTGAAATATTTGATTTGATAAGCCGCTATTTTACCGGTGAAGTTTCTGAAAGCGAGACAAATCAAATAAATTCCTGGTTAAAAGAAAGTGATAAAAACAAAGAAACTTTTAACCAATATAAATTACTATGGAATAATATTGAAAAATACAGAATTGCAAAGTTAGTTGATGTTGATAAGGAGTGGGAAGTTTTTAAATCGAAAATATCAGGGACAAAAACAATTACCCTGCCCAAACATAAGCCGTCAACATTCTTAATTAAATTTACAAGAATTGCAGCCGCAATTATTTTATTTATTGCTGTGGGAGGAATGGGTTATTACCTTTTTAACAATATGGGCAAAAAGAAATATTATGCAAAAAATAGTGTAAATGAAATTGCGCTTCCCGACCAGTCGAAAATAACCCTGAATAAAAATGCCAGAATAATTGTTGCAAAAGACTTTGATAAAGAAAAAAGAGAAGTAAAACTGATAGGAGAAGCTTATTTTGAGGTAAATGCCAACGGAAAGCCATTTATTGTTAAAACATCAGATATTGAAATTAAAGTGGTTGGCACCTCTTTTTTAGTGAATAGTGTAAAAAATTCAGAAACCATTGAAGTAGTGGTTAATAGCGGAATTGTTTCTGTAACACAAATTAACGACACTACAAATAAGGTCATTTTAAAAAAAGGCGAAAAAGCTTACTTCAGAAAGAAAAGCAAAGAACTTAAAAAGCTGAAAAATACGGATATTAATTTTATATCGTGGAAAACCAGGAAGCTGACATTTAAAAATGATAAGCTTACAAAAGTGGTTAAAACCCTGAATAAAATACATCATGCAAATATTCAAATACAAAGTACTGAAATAAAAAATTGCCGGCTTACAGCAAGTTTCACAGACCAAAGCCTGGATTCAATTTTAAAAGTAATTGAAAACACTTTGGATATTAAAGTTGAAAAAAAGGATAACATAATTTATTTATCCGGACAAGGGTGTGAATGACCTAAAATCTGAATACTTGTCGTAGATGGTTTTATAGCCACGAACATACAAAATTTTTCTTTGCTGTTTCTCCACGGATAATGGTAACTTAAAATTCAAGCGAAGTATTTTATCAAGAAGAAATTAATATTTTAATTTTAATACATTTTATGGTAGATTTCAAAGTTCCTTTCAAACTTGATGGAGATAACTTCAACAAGCACAGGTTGATTTTTAAAGTCACGAATGCACCAATATGTAGTTATTATTTATTCGTACATCGGTGGCTATTTATATTCAAGAATAGTGTTTTTATCAATTATTAAAATGAATTTAAATACAAAACCATATTTATTCATACTTGTTTTTTGTTTTTTTTACTCGTTTAATTATGCCCAAAAGGTAAATTTAAATAAAACTATTACCCTTTCAATTACAGACTCAACCTTAACTTATTTGTTAACGTATCTGTCAGAAAATGAGGATATTAATTTTTCATTTAATCCCGCAAAAATCCCATTAGATTCGTTGGTTTCCATTCATGTAAACGAGCAAAAAATAGCTGATGTCCTGAAAGATGTTTTTCAAAAACTAAATATTGAATATACTATTGTGGAAGAACAGGTTATTATTAAACAGAAAGAGAAACCCAAACCCCCAAAAGAAGAAAAACCAAAAGAATTTACCATTAGCGGATATGTAAGAGAATTAAAATCATCGGAAAATTTAATTGGGGCAACAGTATATGTTGAAGGAACCACTACCGGAACCATTACTAATGCTTACGGATTTTATTCCTTAACATTGCCTGCCGGAAATTATAATATTATCTTTTCATTTATTGGACTGCAAAATGAACTTCGTACAATTGAACTGAAAAAAAACGAAACGATAAATATTGACCTGTTCCCTAATCTTTCAATATTAACCGAAATTGTAGTTAGTGCCTCTGAAAAGGAAAATATTATTGAACTAAACCAAATGAGCGAGCTAAAAGTAAAGCCTAAAATACTTAACAGCATTAACGGTTTTATGGGCGAGCCAGATTTAATTAAAGCTTTTCAGCTAATGCCCGGAATAAAATTAATGGGCGATGGTTCAACATCTTTTTTTGTGCGTGGCGGACACCTTGACCAAAACCTGATTTTGATTGATGAAGCTCCTATTTACAATGCTGCTCATCTTTTCGGGTTTTTTTCGGTTTTTGTAAACGATGCCGTAAAAGACATTAATATTTATAAAGGAGATATGCCTGCCGAGTACGGAGGAAGGCTTTCGTCGCTTATTGATGTAAAAACCAAAGATGGAAATATGAATAAACTGCATGCTTCAGGCAGTTACGGACTTGTTTCTGCAACTGTTTCTGTTGAAGGGCCAATACGAAAACAAAAAAGCTCATTTTTTATTTCTGCACGCCGCTCGCATTTATCATGGCTGTTAGGTAAAAACAAAGATAATTTGAAAATATATTTTTATGATATTAATGCAAAATTCAACAGAAAAATAAACCAAAATAACCGCCTTTACTTTTCTGTTTATTTTGGGAAAGATTATCTGAGCCAAATTAATACTTCAATCACCTCGAGTGGAATAAGTTGGGGAAATTCTACTGCCACATTACGCTGGAATCATATCTTCTCGGAAAAGTTATTTGCCAACTTCACTTTAAATGCCAGCAAGTATAATTACTATTTGTACCTGTCGGTAAAAAACAACCAATATTGGAATTCGTTTATTGGCAATGGCGGAGTAAAAGCAGATTTCACTTATTATTTTAATCCGGCAAACACATTAAAATTCGGATTAAAATCAACCTCGCATAATTTTAATCCGGGAAATCTTGAAATTAATGGCAATGTAATGGAAGGAATTCCCGTAACGCCACGTAATCAGGCAGAAGAAAAAGTGCTTTATGTTAGTAATCAACAAATTATTAGCGATAAATTATCGTTGCGTTATGGCTTGCGTTACACCAACTGGCAAAATACAGGGCCTGCAACCGTTTATTTTTACGATGAAAATTATCAACCTGTACAAGTTACCAACTATGAAACAAAAAAAACATACAATACTTATCGCACGTTGGAACCACGACTTAATGTAAATTTCAAACTTAACGAAAAAACAGCTTTCAAGGCAAGTTATGTAAACACTTCGCAAAACATACACCTTATTAGTAATTCAATAAGTCCGTTTACTTCTCTCGAAGTATGGTTTCCGAGCAACCCTAACATAAAACCCGAACGTGCCAATCAGATTGCTATGGGCATGTTCAGGAAAAACAGGGATAAAAACAATTTTTTTTCAGCAGAATTATTTTATAAAAAAATGAAGAATCAAATTGATTATATTGACCATGCGCAAATGTTACTTAACCCATTAATTGAAGGGGAACTTAGGTTTGGAACTACCCGTTGTTACGGTATTGAATTGTCGTATAAAAAAACAACAGAGCAATTAACCGCCTGGATAAATTATACATATTCCCGTTCATTGCGCAAAACCGATGGAATAAATTTTAACAAGCAATATCCGTCGCTTGCCGACAGGCCAAACGATTTTAGTGTACACATTAATTATAAAACAAAAAAACGATGGCAATATTCTGTAAACTGGATGTATATTTCAGGCGGCGTATTTTCGTCGCCAACCGCTTTTTATAATTATAATAATTATAGTGTTCCTGTTTATTTGTACAAAAATAACGACCGGTTACCGGCTTATCACCGTTTAGATGTTTCTGCAACCATACAGTTAAGCAAAGAATCAAGAAAATATAAACACCATTTAACCTTTAGTATTTTTAATTTGTATGGAAGAAAAAATCCTGTTTCAATTAATTTTAATAAAACTATTGATGCTTATGGAAACTTTAAAATACCTGCTAATTTATATCAAGTGTCCGAACTTGTGCCAACACAACTAACAATACTCAGGTTTATGCCTTCAATAACTTATAATTTTAGTTTTTAATGAAGAAAAATATAAAATATTATTTACATAAAAACAGAATGCAATTACTGATTGCTCTATTTGTTGTTTTTGGATTAATAAGTTGCGAAACACAAACCAACTGGAAATTAAAAACGGAAGAAGTCCCGGTAATTATAGTTGACGGATTAATTACCAACGAAATTAAAGCACATGAAGTTATTATTACCAAACCGGTAACAGAATTAAATGGCATTCCTGAAGCCGTAACAGGTGCAAATGTTACTATTGTTAATAATAATAAAACATATTTACTAAATGAAAATACGGCAAATCCCGGCATTTATAAAACGGATTCTACTTTTAGTGCCGTTATCGGGAAAAAATATACACTATATATAAAATATATGGGATATGAATATACCGCTGTTGCTGAAATGGTTCCGCTAATTCTTTTTGAGCCCCTTATATACAGTTTCAGAGAAGACACCGGAATGTATAAAATAGATTATGTAGCTGAACAATACACTACCGATGCAGCCATGTACCAAATTGATATTGACTGGACACAATTACCCGGTTACGATTCAATTTCAATGGAACAGAAACGAGTGCGGTTATATTACTATTCGTTACCAACCATTGATGTGGGTGAATTATTTGCACCCGACAAGGAAAATATTTTCTTCCCGGCAGGAGCAATTATAACCGAAAAAAAATATGCGTTAACAGCTGAACATGCAGCTTTTATACGTTCGCTTTTGGCTGAAACCGAATGGCGCGGCGGTTATTTTGATGTTATACCGGGCAATATTGAAACAAACATGAGTGAAGGAGCTCTGGGGTTTTTCGGAGCTTGTACCGTTGCAACTATTACTATTACAGTAAATTAGTTTAATTATTTTGTTTTCTTCCGGCTTCTATTCTTTCAATCAGAAATCCTAAGGTTAGAATTTTCCCAACTAATTTATTTGGTATTTTTTCTACATTCATTTTAGGATTCAGAATGTTTAACTCTTTTAAAAATTTAACATTTCTTCTGAAAAGTTCGCTGGTTTTCCAAATAGTATAAACAGATATATCAGTTGGCGTTTCTTGTAAAAAAGTTTTATTCAAAACCTTTCTTAATATTTGCTTTAAAAGTCTTTTAACTTTATCAATAATATAATATACAATGTCAGATATTATGTAAAAGATAGAAGATGATGAAGTTATTCCTTCTGTTGTTCTTATTCTTGAAATTTTATAATAATTCTTAGAAATTAATTTTCGATGATAATTATTAAAAAATCGTTTACTTCTATTTAAACTATAACCGATTTTAATAAGCTCTAATTCAAGTAAAGGTGCGTAAGAAATAAAGTAATTATTTGCAGTTGTAATATAAATACCTGCATTTGTTTTCATTTTGTAATTAAAATAAATATTGTCATATGACTGAGTGTTTTTATCAAGAATAAATGATTTCAGTTTAGAAAT
>JAADFW010000014.1:0-1212 GCA_013152655.1 Chlorobiota bacterium | reverse complement strand
ACTTTTTCTCCTAAAATGGAATGTGGAAATTTAGAGCCTTCTATTCTATATTCATAAAGTTTCTCAAGATTGGTTTTTTTACTATTATAAAACGGAAAATCTTGTAACCACCAAAAATCTTTATAAAGCTCACCTCCGGCTCCACTTATTTGCAATTCAATATTTCTTGATTGCCTGTCTTTATTTAATTGGCTATTTCTGTGGTAATCAAGAATATCAAGCTGAGAATCTGAAAGTTTCCAAATATTAAATAATTCTTTCTCCGTCATATTAATTGTTGAATGAATAGTTGGGAAAAAATCTTTTTTAAGAATAGAGGCAATTTTTTCAGCAACTTTTATATCCTTATTATTTTGTAACCCACTTAATGCTAATTCAAATTGAGCCTTTTCTTTTTGGAAAAAACTTAGTATTAGCCTTGAATCAAAACCTCCGGTTAAGTCAAGTGATGTTTTTTTATGCTTAATCGAATTTATAAAATTTGAAAAAAAATCTTCAATTGTTGTGTTGGAAGGTTGATTAATTTTATCTAAATTTTTACTTTTTTGAAATAAAACATCTTCCTCAAAAATAAAATAATCATTTGCACTTATCCTTTTAATTTCTTTTATAAACGTGTTTTCAAAATAAGAAAAACCAAAATGAAAAAATTCATTAATGCTTTTGTAATCCAAGTCTTCTGTGGTAATATCATTAAAAAAATCAATGAATTCAAGAAAAGAAGTTGAAATATAGTTTTTGTATTTATATGCTTTAAATATTCCGCTATTGTCAGTAAAAAAGTACTGTTTTTGATCCTTATGACGGATAATGTATATAATAAAATTTCCGAAAATTTCTGAAAATTTTAACTCATTATTATTTATTAAAGTTTCAATAATATATTCAATACTTTCTTGCCCACATTTTTTACCAGAAACAAAAATTAAACCTTTATAATAAACATCAAAGGCAGATGTTTTTATCCTATTAATTCTAAATTCTTTATCGTATAAAATTTTTCCTTTTTGAATTATCATAACATGTTATTATTGTAGGCAAACTAAACATACAAATATTGTAATCAATTCTCTTAACAAAAATTTACAAATAATAAATTTTTATTATTTGATTTACTTTTAAAATTTAAAATAATACAAAGGGCAGTTGTTTCAATAAAAAAAATTAATCCTTACGAATTGACCTAATAAATATATTATTGAAACTTTAATA
>JAADFW010000013.1 GCA_013152655.1 Chlorobiota bacterium | reverse complement strand
TTAAAAGTTGCAAGACCAGCATCTCCCATACCACTAGCCCTGGAATCAGGGGAAATAAGCAATAAAGGAACGGCTGTAGTAATTGTATTTTCATCTTGCCCAATTACATTTGCGCCTGAATTATTAATATTGGTTTGTCCTATAGCATTTACTCCAAATAAAGATATTACTATTATTAAAAATAAATTTTTCAAATTATTAAACTTCATAAGTATATTGAATAAAAAATTGCACAAATATAATGATAATTACTTTATAGAATTTGAGTCAAAGCTGTTTTTGCTTGAAAATTTAGTATTGCTATTTAAGGATAACAAGTTTTTCATATTTTTCAGCAATTTTACCGTCAGGTGTTCTAACTTTTAATCTGTATATATAAACTCCCCTTCCTATTTTATCTCCGTACTCATCTAATCCATTCCAATAAATAGGTTCATTTCTGAATCCTGTAGTATTTATTGTTTTATTAAAGGTTTTTACTAATTTTCCTGAAACTGTAAATACTTGAATTAAAATATTTAAATCAGTGTTTGGTTGGTTATGGTCAAAATAAAATGCTGTTTGTGTAGTAAAAGGGTTTGGATAATTAAAAACATGTTCTAAAGCTATATCTTCAGATTCTGCCACTACAAATTCTATATTTTCTTCAGATGGATTATTTTGAATATCCCATACTTTAAGTTTTAAGTTATGGTTTCCATTTTCTAATTTCGACATCACATATTCAACTTTTCCGCTTTGATAACTGTCCAGATTTGCTTCATAATAATCGTTTAAAACAAATAGATTGTTTTCATCATTATCTAAAACCGCAGTAATATCGTGGCCTATTCCGTTTCCAACGGTATTAATTCCGGACGAGTCGCTTAAAACTGCTAATATTGTAGGTTCATTATTTGTTGTTCCACCATAAATAAAATTATCGTCATTCAAATATAAATTTATTTCCGGCCCCTTTTTATCAGCAAAAACAGAATCAACTGACCCACCAATGCTAATTTTATCGAAATAGCCACTCCCATCTAATGCATTACCAGTTAAATAATATGAAATTTTTCCAAATCCATAATTATATGAAATATCACGAGGAACAATAAAGGTGAAATTAAATCTTCCATTTTTAACAGTAGCCTTTCCTTTATATATTATATTTTTTTGAATACTATATGTAAGTGGGGCAAATCCATCGTTACTTAATGTTGTTATATTTCTGGCTTTATCATAAATAGTGGGATACAAAACACCGTTAAATGAAGTAAGGCTATTTCCATTATTATCAGAAATATATCCACAAATTTTAACTTTGCTTAATGCTTTTAAAGTATCAAAATCCTGAATTACTGAATCGTTAACATATTGTATTGATGCTAAATTTATTGAATCAGTCATCACTTCTAATTGTGGTATTGCAAGTTGCAAAGCCGGATCGCCTAACAATGAAAAATTTCTTTTATTTGTACTACTAGCTGAGCCTGTATTTACTTTTGTCAACCTTACTATATCACCCAGCCTGTAATATTGCCCATCACTATTTAAACTAAAAGCATGATTATAAAATTCAGTATTTAAGGCATCGTTTGAGCCTGCATAAACTAAACGGGATGTAGTTAGCATTGCTATTGCCCCTCCTGATGGATTAAGCATTATATACTCCCCGGCCGAAACTCTGTTTTTATCATCATACCTCGAAAATTCACATGTTGCTGTTACAAATACCGGCAAATTATTAATATTTTCCCAATTATTAATTTCACTTACAGTAACAACCTGCTCATCTGTTAATACTTTTGGATTTCCATGTCCGGTATAATTAATTAATAACGCACCTTTTCGAATTCTATCGTTAATAGCCTTATTTACATCAGGATAACGCTGTCCACTCGGTGTTGATTCTTGTGGAAAAGCATCTAAGTAAATTTTATCAAAATTAAATGCCGGATATTTTTCATGTATTATATTAGTATATCTATTTGCATCCGACATATGAAAAGGTTGATTTTCATCGGCATCGTCAGCAATAAAGCATAACATATTTCTCCAATCACCAAACGAAGAAGCACTATGATAGTTTTCAATTTTACTTATAATAGTTTCAGCATCAGAAACTTGCAAAACAGGTATTCGCCCTATTCCAATATCAAGATTACCGAAATTTCCACCTTCGTTATCATCCAGCAATCCAAAAAAATCATCAGTTACAAAAGAAGATGATATATGAAATGAATTATCTGATTGATATGTAAGCAAATAATTAGTGTTTTTCATAAAAGATGACCTGTTGTCATAAGAGCCGTCGCCAAACAGTAAAAGATATTTTAACTTATGTGTTCCATCTGTAGATTTAAAATACATATGTCGTACAAAATCTCTTATAGCACCAACATCAGGCATTCCTGATGAATATTCATTATAAATATCTTCTGGTATTGCTATAAAAGACTTTATTCCATCATGTTCCTTGTGAAAGTCAGCAATCCAGTTAGCCTGATCAATAAAAGCAGGAGGAGCAACAATAATCATATCGCAAACTTCAGCTCCGTGCAAATTCTGATTGGCAATTTCCTCGTAGTTTTCAATTGATAAAAATGAACTGCCATCAAAAGCAATATATTCATGCAGTGTATCAGAATTAGCAACAAAAACGGAATTTTGGCCAAGAATCTCAAGTGTTATATTTTCAACATCATCAGGAAATGTAACATCCCATACTTTGAGCTGATTATTTGTATTGCTAATAGTAAATCTGCTTATATTTCCAGTTCCAACAGAATTTGCATCTCTAAAAAACATTTGGCCATTATCAAAAATTAAGTTCCTTCTAACATTTAAAATAAAATAATCTAACCAACCAGATGAAGTACTTGCAGCCGGATTGAAGTCAAGGTTAACATTAATTTCGCTACCATTTACAAGATAGCTCAACATACCAATGCTTTCTTGTGCATATCGTCCAACGTAAGTTCCCAAATCAACCGTATTTATTTCAACATTATCTACCTGATTATTAACTGTAATATTAAACGAACTTTTTGGATATTCTCTCGATGAGCGCGCAACTAAGCTATAATTAAGTAAAACAGGTTCATTCTCTATTCTGTTAGGAAAATTGAATTGAAAAGTATAATCCAGTAAATTATAAAACTGTTCACCAATCCATTTTTTACCGGAACGAAGCAAATTTGTATCTTCCAATTCATGAATTGCAAAATCGTTAAAAGATACAACTTCAGTATTCGGAGTTTGAGTTACATCTTCTTTATTAATAATTTTTTTACCAGGCCCTAAATCAGTTGTTATAAAATAATAGGAATAATCTGAATATAATTGCCTTTTAAAATAAAAACGTTTGCCTGTTTCATTGTATTTCCAAATATGAGGAGCTACTCCATAAAATAATATATAATCACCTTTGTTAAAAACTCCATCATTACCATCTACTAATTCAATGGCATTTTCTAATAAATCATCAGGCCTGTAAATAGAATTATTTTCAGGCAATAAACCATAACTATTTCCATAAACCCGTATGTTTTCTAAATTTTGGAATCCCATTTCAGTAAGTTCAGAATAAGATAATTTATAAATACCACTGTTTTTAATTCCAATCTTTATCCACTTTCCGGAACTTAATACTGAATTATTTTTGGAAATATAATTGGACTGAGAGTTTTTCGTTCTTCTTTTTAACCAAATATTCACTTTAAAATATGTGAGTTTCAAATAACTATTATCATTATCAGCTTCTTTAACAGGAATAAAAGATATTTCTATAAATTTATTATTTCTTTCTGTAACTATTCTGTTAGTCGGTACAACTGTTCTAATTTTTTTTTCCCAACTTTTAATTAATTTATTTTCTTCATCTGAAAATTGCTCAAATTTCATATCTGTAAGAATTACTCTATCAACTTCTTCATCAGCCTTTATTTTTACTCTAACAGTATAAGTAGGTATAGCATTGTTTTCCTCAAAAATATAATCAACACCCTTAAAGTACAGAGAAGACACATTGTTATCTATATTTCTATTATTGTTATCCCACTCTATAGATTTTGTAATTGATATATTTTGGCTATACACTATTTTAGTAAGAATAATAAATAAAAAAAGCGTTTTCTTCATTTTATGTAACATTGCTATAAATTAGTATAAAAAATTTATTGTAAAATCGTATTATATTTCAAGCTAAACGATTGATTCCGATTTTTATTGTAAATTACACGAAGGCCTTACAAAACTAACAATAATCAAATTTTCAATGAACAGAATTTATTTTTTAACAATAAAATAGGAAATAGATATTTCTTCTCATTCAAATTTAGAAACAAATATTTTTGTTTAGAAAAAAAGAGTGCATGTAATTTGACATCATTAAGAAAATAACTTTTTTAAAAAAAACAGTTTACAGAATTCAGAATTTTTAGCTTCCAAAACCTGTCGGGAAAATTCTAAATTACCCATATTAAACTAGCTAACCATACTCTCTGCATGCAATTTATATCTTGATAAAAATAATTTGATTTATAAAAAATAGTTATTTAATTCGCAATTATTTAAGGTATAATTAATTTTTATTAATTGTTAAAACCTTGTCATATATTTTTACGTAAGAAATAATAAAAATTAAACATTTTAGTTATATTTGTACATTATAAGCACAAAAACGAAACATTATGAAACTAATAAAAGGTTATTTTCTATCATTGCTTTTAGCTAGTATAATAATTTTAAGTTCCTGTGGAGGGAATAAAACTGCATCGTCAACCACCGGATGGGATTATAATAATCCTGATAATGGTGGTTTTGAATATTATAATGGATATTATGAGCAAGAAACCGGACCTGGCCTGGTTTTAGTTGAAGGAGGTACTTTTACTATGGGTAGAACCACACAGGATATTTTATATGATTGGAATAATTTACCGAGAAGAGTAACTGTTCCATCATTTTATATGGACCAAACAGAAGTTAGAAATGCTGATTATAGAGAATATTTATATTGGTTACAAAGAGTTTTTATTGATTTTCCGGAAGTATATAAAAAAGCATTGCCTGATACTTTAGTTTGGCGAAGAAAATTAGCTTTTAATGAGCCAATGGTTGAATATTATTTCAGGCATCCTGCATATCAGGAATATCCTGTTGTTGGTGTAAATTGGCTACAGGCAAATGATTATTGTATTTGGAGAACCGATAGAGTTAATGAAAATATTTTAATAAAATTTGGTGTGTTAATAATGGATCCAAACCAACAAGGTGAAGAAAGTTTTAATACAGAAGCTTATTTAGCACATCAATATGAAGGTGCAGTTGGTGAGCCAATTGAAGACCTTGATCCTAATAAAGATACCAGAAAAGTACGCATGGAAGATGGTTGGCTACTTCCTAAATACAGACTTCCTACTGAAGCTGAGTGGGAATATGCCGCTTTAGCTCTTGTTGGAAATTCAGTATCAGAAAGAGTTTATGAAAGAAGAATGTTTCCATGGAATGGTGATATAGTTAGAAATCCTGATATTAAAGACCGCGGTAAAATTATGGCAAACTTTACAAGGGGAAGAGGTGATATGATGGGAACTGCAGGTGCTTTAAATGATAATGCAGACATCACAGCTCCGGTTAATTCATTCTGGCCAAATGACTTTGGGCTTTATTGTATGGCAGGTAATGTAAACGAATGGGTTTTAGATGTTTACAGACCATTAAGTTTTGAAGATTTTGATGAATACAGGCCATTTAGAGGTAATGTATTTAAAACAAAAGTTCTTGATGAAGAAGGACATATAGCTCCTAAAGATAGTTTAGGTAGAATTCAATGGAGAGATGTTACAGAAGCTGAATCAATTGACAGGAGAAATTATAAAAAAGCAGATAATATTAATTATTTAGATGGTGATTTTGAATCAAGTATTTATTATAATGATGAAGATGCTCCTAAAGGGCCTGGTTCTAACAGAATGTATGTTAATGGCAAAGATAAGAATGATAAAAATATGTCTTCATTAATTAATGACCACTCAAGAGTTTATAAAGGAGGCTCTTGGAGAGACAGAGAATATTGGCTTGATTCCAGTACCAGAAGATTTTTAGACGAAGCTCATGCACAAGACGATATTGGATTTAGATGTGCCATGACTCGTGTTGGAGCTCCGGTTGCTTATTAAGTTTATTACAAAAAACATTAAATTGAAAGCCTCATGCCATATGGGGCTTTTCTTTTTTTAATAAAGTATAATATGGAAATTAGCAAACTTTATAGAATTTATAAAAGATTTTCTGCTATATGTACTGATAGCAGAAAAGCATCTGTGAATTCAATATTTTTTGCTTTAACAGGAGAAAATTTTGATGGCAATAAATTTGTAAAACTAGCTCTAAAAAAATGTAAATATGCAGTAATTGATGATAAGAATTATTACATTGATGAAAGAACTATTTTAGTAAATAATAGCTTATTAACACTACAACAATTAGCCGGTTATCACAGAAAAAAGCTTAATATTCCAATTATAGCAATCACTGGAACAAATGGCAAAACAACGACTAAAGAATTAATAAAAGATGTTTTATCACAAAAATATAAAGTAATAGCAACATCAGGTAATTTTAATAATCATATTGGAGTACCTCTTACTTTATTAAGAATGAGTTCTGAAACAGAAATTGGCATTGTTGAGATGGGTGCTAATCATTTAAATGAAATAAGTAGTTATTGCAACATTGCTCAGCCAAACTATGGTATAATAACTAATATAGGAAATGCACATTTAGAAGGATTTGGTTCGTTCAAAAACATAGTAAATGCAAAAAATGAATTATACCAATTTATAAATAAAGAAAAAGGTACCATTTTTTTAAATAAAAAAAATGAGTTGCTTATCAACTTACAGGCAGGGAAAAATGTTGTTTATTACAATGATAACGAATCAATAAAAATTATAAAAAAGCCACAAAATATTTTCTTGAGTTTTATGTATAATAATATAACTTTTAATACAAAACTAGTTGGAAATTATAACTTAGAAAATGTATTAGCCGCTATTAGCATTGGTGAATATTTTAAGGTGGGTAATGATAAAATTAAATTTGCTATTGAAAATTATTCACCAACCAATATACGGTCACAATTCAAAAAAACAGAGTTTAATTCACTTATAATAGATACGTACAATGCTAATCCGAGTAGTATGGAATTGGCAATTGATAATTTTCATAAATTGAATTTAGAAAACAAATTAATGATTTTAGGTGATATGTTTGAGTTAGGAGAAAATTCAAGCAAGGAGCATTCTAAAATTATTGAACTGGTAAAAACATTGAAATTTAAAAATGTGATATTCGTTGGAAAAGATTTTTCTAAATTTTCAGATGAAAATAATTATTTGTTTTTTTATTCTACAAAATTATTAATTGATTGGTTACAATTAAATAAGATAGAACAAAAAAATATATTAATAAAAGGTTCAAGAGGAATGCAACTGGAGAAAATAATTGATTTTCTATAATAAATCACTAGCTAATTCTGCCAAATAACTTCTTTCTCCTTTAACAAGATTAATATGAGCAAAAATATTATGCCCTTTCATCCTGTCAGAAACATAAGTTAATCCATTCGATCTGGAATCAAGATAAGGTGAATCTATTTGTTGAATATCGCCCGTAAATACAATTTTTGTCCCCTCTCCTGCTCTTGTAATAATAGTTTTTATTTCATGTGGTGTTAAGTTTTGTGCTTCGTCAACAATAAAAAATACATTTGAAAGGCTTCTGCCACGAATATAAGCCAAAGGAGAAATAAGTAACTTTTCATTTTTTTGCATTTCTTCAATTTTCATATACTCACTACTACTTGATTTAAATTTATGTTTTATTACCGATAAATTATCGTACAAAGGCAACATATAAGGCCCTATTTTTTCATTTACATCACCTGGCAAAAACCCTAAATCCCTATTAGCAAGAGGAACTATAGGCCTGGCTAACAAAATTTGTTCATATTGCTTTTCCTGATGGATAGCAGCAGCTAATGCCAAAAGTGTCTTCCCTGTTCCTGCTTTTCCGGTTAATGTAACAAGTTGTATTTCAGGCCTGAATAAAGCATCTAATGAAAAAGTTTGTTCAGCATTTCTAGGTTCTATTCCATAAGCCGGATGCTTAATTACTCTATTAATTAACTGCATTTCAGCATTGTAACGTGCCAAAACACTAGACTTATGGCTTTTCAAAATAAAATACTGATTAGCAATTGGCTTAGGCCTAAAATTAAATAATTGAACATCTAAGCCGTTTTGATCCTCATATAATTTAGATACTAATTCATCATTAACATTTTCATTTGTTTCAATTGTTTTGTGTAAAGCTTCAAGGTTTTGAACTTTATCTGTTTCATAATCCTGCGACTGAATTCCTAATGATTTAGCTTTCATTCGCAAATTAATATCCTTAGTAATTAAAATAACCCTTGTTGAGATATTCTTTTTACGTAAATAATCTGCCACAGCTAATATTCTATGATCGGGCGTAGTTTCTGAAAACGAAGCTTTTACTTCATCAGAAAAAGGTTTTCCTGTTTCAATAAATAATTTACCAAGCCCCTTTCCAAGCTTTATTCCATCAGTAAACAGCTTATCACCAGCCAATTTATCTAACTCACGCGTAAATTCACGAGCCTGAAAATTAATTTGATCATTTCCTTTTTTAAACTTATCTAATTCCTCAAGAACTATAATAGGAATTACAATATCATTATTTTCAAAATTATAAATACTTTTATAATCATGCAACAGTACGTTGGTGTCAATAACAAATAGTTTTTTCGTTTTTTTAGCCATTATTACATTTTTTTTAATTCGCTATATTATAAATTCATGCATTACTAAAGTACTAATATTTACAAAGATTATCGTTATTAAAAGTATAAAATAAAAAGTTAAGTATATTTTTGCATTTAATCTGTTAAGTAATTAACTGGAATGAATTATAAAGAAACTTTAGATTTTTTATTTGCACAATTACCAATGTATCAGCGCGTTGGTAAAGCAGCTTATAAAGCTAACCTGAACAATACATATGCATTAGACAAATATTTTAAACATCCACATACAAAATATAAAACAATTCATGTTGCCGGAACTAATGGCAAAGGTTCAGTATCGCATATGCTGTCATCAGTATTGCAAAGTGCAGGATATAAAGTTGGATTATATACTTCTCCTCACCTTTTAGATTTCAGGGAAAGAATAAAAATAAACGGAAACATGATAAGTGAAGATGCTGTTAATAGTTTTGTATCAAATAATACTGTAATAATAAAAAAAATACAACCTTCCTTTTTTGAACTATCAGTTGCTATGGCTTTTAATTATTTTGCTGAAGAAAATGTTGATATTGCTGTTGTTGAAGTAGGTTTAGGAGGCCGTCTTGATTCTACCAATATAATAATGCCTGAATTATCGATTATTACAAATATTGGCATAGATCACATTCAGTTTTTAGGCGAAAACATAGAAGATATTGCTTTTGAAAAAGCAGGAATTATTAAAGAAAATATTCCTGTTGTTATAGGAAAAACACAAGAAAAGACAAAACAAATGTTTAAGTCAAAAGCAAATCAGCAAAAAGCTAAAATCTTCTTTGCTGACAAAAATCTAACAATTGATTATTCTCTATTAAGTACAGATAATTACCAGATGTTTAATATTAAAAAATCAGGTAAAATAATTTACAAAAATCTTAAATTAGATTTATTAGGCGAATATCAAAAAGAAAATATTATTACAACGCTTATTGCAATTGAAGTATTTAATAATAAAAACACTAGTATTTCAAATAACAATATTTATAAGGGTTTAGCCAATGTAATAAAAAATACAGGATTACAAGGACGTTGGCAGATTTTAGAAAAAAATCCTTTAATAATATGTGATACTGCACACAACATAGATGGAATAAAACAGGTTATTAAACAAATTAATAATACTGCTTATAAAAACCTTCATATAGTTTTTGGAATGGTTAATGATAAATCAAGAATGGAAATTTTGAACATATTGCCCAAAAATGCAACATATTATGTTACAAAAGCATCAGTTCCACGTGCTTTAGATGAAAAGATTTTGTTCTCAGAAATTACACAACTAAAACTAAAAAGTAAGTATTATAAAAATGTGGAAAAAGCAATTATTGAAGCAAAAAATAATGCCGAAAAAAATGATTTAATTTACATCGGAGGATCA
>JAADFW010000012.1 GCA_013152655.1 Chlorobiota bacterium | reverse complement strand
CTGATTCACGAGTATATACTTTTTTACCATTTGTACTCTGGCAACAGTGACACAAATTGGCATTAAATAACTTGTGAAAAATGCGAATAAATCATGATACTTTTTATTTATTCCGGTAATAAATTCCAGTTTTGCTTTTTCTTTTTTTGTATTAATAGAATAAATAAAAATAACAGCAAATGGTATTAGTTCAAACAGCTTCTCTCCTATAAACTCATAAATGTTTTCATCCTCCTTTAATTCAGCAAATTGCAACGAAGTTTCAGATAAAAACTGAATATTTTTCAAGCCTTCAATTTCTCTCTTACGACTTTCATACTGGTCGGTAATATCTTCCATCCAACCCTCATAGTATAAAACACGTCCTTTTTTGTCTTTAACTACCCTGGCTGATTCACGGGTATATACTTTTTTACCATTTGTACGATATATATATGATTCGAACCCATAGATTATACCTTTCTTATTTAATTCTTCCACAAATAATTTACGGGCTTCTTTATCAACATGCTTTTCTTCAATATTTTTAACAGCATAAATTTCTGCTACAGAATTAAACCCGAATATTTTAGCTAAGACAAGGTTGGCTAATATAATTTGCCCATTAGGAAGTGAGCGGTATATTCCCATAGTAGAATACTCATATAATTCTCTGAATTGTTGTTCACTCTCTTTTAAGGCTTTTTGAGTTAAACGCAAAGCGTTTTCCAGTTCAAGTTGTTTTGAAACATTTTCAACTACCTTTTCCAATTTATTATTAAAATCTGCATCTTTTATTAAATAATCTTTAGCACCCAGTTTCATTACTTCAATTGCAATTTTTTCATTACCAAAGCCTGTTATAAAGATAAATGGAATTTTGTTTTCGTCTTTTTGTAAAATTGTTGCCAATTTCTGTCCGGTAATATCTTCTAACTTGTAATCAATAATGCATAAAAAAATGTGTGGATTATTTTTAATCAATTTTAAAGCTTCGGCACCGCTACTTGCTACAAGAGTTTTATAATCTAACTTTTCAAGTTTTGATTTTATAAGAAACTGAACTCCTTTATCGTCATCAACAATTAAAATGGTACGTTGTTTTTGCATCATGTTTATGATTTTATACTGTTAATTTATTGTAAATTAGTTAGTTTATATAGTTTCTTTTATATTTTCATTTCAAAATTGAGGATCGCTATGCTGATCTCGCAATGATAATATATCAGGATTGTCATTGTGAAATATAATTCCAATTATGGTTGGTGTGTCTTTTTGTTGAATATAACAATTATAATTAACTGAAGCAATCTGTTTTGTAGATAATAGTTGCCTGATGTCCGGATTCGTTTTGTTAGTTCCTTGTAATAGTTGTATGGGATAAGAGAGATTACCTACCTGTTGGATAATTATTGAGAGTAAATTTAAAAAATTCATTTTTACAAGTTTTTTATTTTAATTGTACCTTATGCTTCTATTCCCTCTCCTAAAATTATTTATCTAATGTATTGAATAAATAATATGGAAAATTAATTGATTACCAATAAATTTTTCTTCACGTTTTTTCATTTTTTAAGGTGATATAAAACGTAGTACTTTTGTCAATTTCAGATTCAACACTAATTTTCCCTTCCAGTTTATCTATTATTTTTTTCACAATAGCAAGCCCTATTCCATTACCGTATGAATTTTGTGAATTTATTCGATAAAAAATTTGAAAAATCTTATCGATTTCTGATTTCGGAATTCCAATACCATTGTCTTTAAATGAATAAATAACTTTATTATCAACAATTTTTCCTGAAATACTTATATGGCAATCCCTTGTCTGATGTTTATATTTAATAGCATTGCTTATTAAATTAGAGAAAACACGATACAATAAATTATTATCGGAATAACAGTTTGGCAGTTTTTGGGTTTTAATCGTAATATTGTTTTTAGTTATTTCATTATTAAAACTTTGTATAACAGACTCAATCATCTTATTCATATTTATATTTTCCAAAATTATTTCATCTCTTCCTGTTCTAGATAAGGTTAATAAACCTTTTAACATGGTATCCATTTTTTCCATGCTAATTTTAATATATTTTAACATGACAGGAATGTCTTGTTCCATTATATTTTTAATCTTGCTTAACCCTTTATTTGATATTTTAAGTTCATTTATATTGTTTAAAATTTCAGTTATAGAACACGTTAGTTCTTCTCCAAATCCTAATACATTTATCAAAGGCGAACGCAAATCATGTGAAGTTGTATAAACAAACTCTTCTAATTCCTTATTTTTCACCTTTAATTTATTATTCAAATCAGAAATTTTATCTTCAGAAAATTTTCTTTGAATAACATTTCCCAGTAATTCTGCAAGTGAACGTATTAGAATAAAATCATTAGTACTCCAGTCATCTTTATTTTGTACATTTACTATACCAATAACTCCTAATACATTATCTCCAATTGAAAATGGTTGCGCCATATAATTATCAATTTCATTTTCAATAAAAATATTTTTAATTACAGATGCTTTATTTGGCAAATCTTTAGTATTAATGTTTATTAATTCATTATTCTTAATTTTTTCTATAAACCAATCTAAATCGGAAGCAGTATATTTGTTTGAGGTATTAAGTTGCTGTAAAGAATCATCGCTTTGCCATTTACTAAGCAGTTTAAGTTCATTTTCTTTCTGATAAATTATATGTATTCTTTTAGCATTAATTATTTTTCCTAATTCATTTAATGTGGATTGTAATTTATCGGCAAAATTTGATGAATCAATAAATTGATTAGAAATTTGAAACATTAATTTTTCGTATTTAAAACGTTTTCGGAGGTCTGCTTCAACTTTTCTTTGCGCTGTTATGTCAATTGCTAAACAAATAGCACCAACAACTTCTCCATCTAAATCAAAATAAGGTGAAACTGAAATTCTGATAATACGCTTCTTATTATCATGTCGGGTTATACTTAAATTGTAATTTGAACTTTCTCCATTTTTTCTTCTTATTGCATGGCTTAAAACAGTTTTTTTTCCTTTGTCATCTAAAAAAGATAAAATACTTTGTCCTACCAAAGTATTTTTTTTACTAGCAAATATATTTTCAAGCGAAACGTTTGCAAAAGTAAATACTTCATTATTATCAATTATTCCCATTCCTTCCTGCAAATTATTAACTAATGTGCTATATTTCTGTTCACTTTTTTTAAGCAATAATTCCGCATTTTTTTGTTTTGTTATATCTGTACAAATTCCTTCAAGATATTTAAGTTTATTATGTTCAAATACACCTATTCCTTGTTCATGAATCCAAACTTTTTCATTCTTTTTATTTAAGATTGGATATACTAATTGAAATTGTGTTTTCTTATTCAAGGCATTTTGCACTTCCGTATCAACGTATTCTTTATATTCCGGTTCTATTAAATCTGCATATGCAATTATTCTATCGTTCAATAATTCCTTTCTATTATATCCGGTAAGTTTTTTACAACCGTTACTTAAAAATAACATAGTCCAGTTCTTATTGTTTTTACAACGGTAAACCATTCCGGGAAGGTTATTAAATAGTTGGTTTAATAATTTCTGATTAGCTTTTAGTTTATTTTCTGCCTTTTTCTTATCGGAAATATCCAACATATGCCCAACCATACCAATTAATTTTTTTGAGGTATCATAAATAGGTGCTTTATAAAACATTACATAGTGTATTGATTTATTAGCATATTCTATTTCAAATTCGTCAGTAATTATTTCCGGATTATTTAAAAACTCCTTATCCAGCTTTTTATATTTATCAGCATATATTTTTTGTGTAAAGTCATAAACTGTTTTCCCAATTATTTGATTTTTAGCTACACCAAAAATGTTGGCAAAAGCAGTATTGCACATAATATACTTACCTTCAAGATTCTTGAAATAGATTGGATTAGGAATAGCATCAATTAATTGATTAGTAATAGTAAGTTGATTTAAAAGTTTTTGATGATTTTCAACAAATGAATAGGTAAGATTTTTATTTTCCCTTTTGATAATAGCTTGTGAAATTTCATTCTGAATTTCAATATTTAAACGATAAATTTCCTTTTTGAAAATAAAGTTATTAGCCCCTTCTTTTATTAATTTTATAACTATATCAATTCCAACTTTATCAGATATTACAATAATTGGAATAAATTCATCAACTTGTCTGATAAAATTAATTATTTCGTAAATATCTGAATTTAGGAAATGAAAATTCATTAGAACAATATCCCAATTAGAAAGATATTTTAATGATCTTAGTTTTTCTATTGTATCAATAGTTTCAGAATAAAATTCCAGCCCTTGTTTGTTTAATTCAAATTTAACAAAATCAATATCCGCAATAGAATTATTTATAAAAAGTATATTTACTTTGTTATTCATATTTTTAGTTAAATATTTCTTTTCAGTTCTTTATTGATAAATTAAAAATAGAAAAATCTATAAAGTCCTTTATTATCGCCGTTGCAAAAATGTATTACTATATGTGTAATTACTCATTAGCAATTGGTTTTAAATAATTATATAATTTGTTCATAAATTCTTCAACCTTTAATGGTTTAAGAAAATATTCATTGCAACCGGCATTTTTAACAGCATTAATATCAATATCATTACAATAAGCCGAGTAAGCAAAAACCGGTAAAGAGTTATTAATTTGTTTTATTTTTTTTGTGGCTGCCAAGCCATCTAAAACCGGCATTCTTAAATCCATTAAAATTAAATCTACTTTATTTCCATTTTTTATATAATCAAATGCTTCCTGACCATTTCTGGCACGCATAATTGTCATATTAAACTTATCTAAAATTCTTCTGGTTAAAAAGTAACTTGCATCATCATCTTCGGCAAGCAATATTGAAGTTTTTAAATCACTCGACAAATAATTATTATTCATTTTACTACTATTCTCATTCAAAATAATTATTGGAATCGTTATATCAATTTTTACTCCTTGGCTCAATTTTGAATGAATATTTATAGTACCGTTCATTAAATTTAATAAGCCATTGATAATTGAAAGCCCAACTCCCATTCCCGGATATAATACATCGCTTTCGGGAGAAAGCTTTTCAAAAACATTATATATTTTTTCTAAACGATTAGCTTGAATTCCTTTTCCTGTGTCTTTAACAAAGATTTCTAAATTATTACTATTATTAAACTTGTATCCAAAAGTAATTGCCCCTTTTTCTGTAAATCTAAATGCATTAGATAGTAATTGATCTATAATTTGATATAACCGTATTTTATCAGCTCTTACTATTACATCTTTGTTTGTAGGTGTTTGAAGAGTTATGTTAACATTCATATTATTTTGCTCTTTTAATAATGTTTGGTATTTATCTTTTAGTGTTATAAATGTGTTATGAATAGAAAAATCCATAAACGATAATTTTAGCTGGTTAGCCTGTAACTTTGATATATCAATAATGTTTTCGATATTAGCCAATAAAATATCACAATTATTTTTAATATGCTTTGAAAAAATATTTTTTTCATTTGTATTTATATCATCTCTGGTTATCATTTGAGAAAAACCAACAATGGCATTCATAGGAGTACGAATTTCATGCGAAAGATTTGCAAGAAATTTGTTTTTAAGCTCATTAGCTTGTTCAGCTTTTTTCTTTTCTTTGATTAATTGTTTTTCTGTTAGTTTTCTGTGAACTATTGAAGAGATTTCATTTTGCAGTGATTTAATTCTTTGTTTATCTGATTCATTTAACATTATTTTACTTGTAATATCAATAAGCCCTATTACTTCATTATTATAAATTAACGGGCTGGTAATTATTGATTTCACTTTTAATATTTTATATATCTGTTTTGCAAGTTTTGGTAATAACCTGTTAGTAGAATAGTCTTTTATTAATTGAACAATTTCATGTTCATTACTAATTAAGTTCGTTTTTTTACTATTTATTATTCTTTGATATACACTAGTGTTTGTTAATTTAAATTCATCCTTGTTCAGTTTAAATCCTATTAAATGTTCAATTATGTTTCTTACTTTTTCAAAAATTCCAACATATTGAATAATTAAAGATTTTTTATCTTCACTTAAAAGATAAATAGTAGCATCTTCATAACTAAATAATTTCTTCAGTTTTTGTTTAAATAGTAATGCAATTTCAGGAAGAGTTTTGCCATTGTTTGCTGCAAAGTTTAATGCATTAATTAATGTAAGTTCTTTAGTTTTTAATTGTAATTCTTTTTCATTTTGCTTCTCATGAATTGCTCTTTTTATAGCAGATGGTAAACGTTTTAAATTACCTTTCATCAAATAATCGTTAGCACCAGCTTTTAATGTTTCAATTGCTACTTCCTCTCCAATTTCACCTGAAATGATAATAATGGGTAAATACTTATCTTTGGCTTTAACCACTTCTATTACTTCTAAACCGTTGAAGGCAGGCATTACAAAATCGCTAATTACTATATCCCATTCTTTTTTGTCAAGTCTTTCTATTAATTCTTCTTTATTTTCAGCCCACTCATAATAAAAACTTAAACCTTTATTTTCTAATTGAATTATTGTTAATTCCACATCGTCTTGCGAGTCTTCAACGTACAATATTTTTAATTTTTCATTTTCTTCCATAATGCTCATTTTTGTAAATTGGTAATATACTGAATATTAATGCTTTACCCTGACTATAATTATTCATGTAGTAATTACACACTCTTGCCTGTCTGCCCCATTTCAATTTGTTAAGGAAATATGTCTGATTTCCGCTCTCTCTAAAGAGGGAATTAATAGTCTTAGTTAATAGACCTTGTCTTACTTCGTAGGTGTGTTTTTCATATTTCATTGCTTTATTTATATTGTACATAAAAACATGTTTCTTTATTTACTTCGCTTTTTGCACTTATTGTCCAGCCATGATGGTTTATTATTCGTTGAACTATGGCTAAACCTATTCCTGTTCCTTCAAAATCCTTTTCAGAATGCAATCTTCTGAAGGGTTGAAACAGTTGATTGTAATATTTCATATCGAACCCAACACCATTATCTTTAACAAAAAAACAGGATGTATCCTCTTTAGTTTCATTCCCTACTTCAATAAATGCTTCTTTTGTATTTTTGGTAAACTTCCAGGCATTTGACAACAAATTGGTTAACAATATTGTAATAAGATTTTTATCGCATTCAACTTCAATGTTTGATTGTATTCTAATTTCTATTTGACGAGTAGGAGAATCGCCTTTTAATTGATACAATATTTCATTTGAAAGTTGACTGATATTTACTTTAGTTAGCAATACCGAATGTTGTGATATTCTTGAAAGTGTTAACATATTGTCAATTAGTTGAGTCATTTCAATATTTGAAATTCTAATACGATTTAGGTAATGTCTGCCCTGCTTATCTAATTTATTGTAGTAGCTATCAATAATAGCTTTCACAAATCCTTCAATACGATTTAATGGTGCTCTTAAATCATGCGAAACTGAATACGAAAAAGCTTCTAATTCTTTATATGCCAATTTCAACTGCCTATTACTTTGTAATAACATTTTTCTTGCTTCGTTTACATCTTCAAGTAAAAAAGAAAGAGCTTGTTGCGATTTAATTAATTTTTCATTTTTCTTTTCAACTTCTTCTGTGCGTTTTTTAATAACTTTTTCAAGATTTTTTTGATATTCCTTTAATTCTATTTCCAGTTTCTTAAAGTTGGTAATTTCAACAACTGTACCTAACAAATTATTAGGTTTCCCTTTTTCATCGTATTCCATTTCAGCTTGCGCATGAACCCATATAACATCTCCGTTTGGTTTTACAATTCGATGTTCTATATCATAAGTTTTTTTACCTTTTATGGCTAATTCGAGGCTCTTTTGCACTATTTCCAAATCATCCGGATGCACAACTTTTGTAACAAACTCAGGTTCTACATAGTCAATTTCAGGCTCAAAACCGTACATTTCAATTACTTTTGGGGAAAGAAAAATTTTATTGGTAAGCATATTCCAATCTAAAAAACCCATTTTGGCGACTTCTTGAGCTTTAACTAGTTTGTTTTGTTTTTCTTTTATTGCATTTTCAATTCTTATTCTGTCAGATATGTCTCGTGCAAAGCCTATTACAACTTCCTTGCCTGATAAAATAGTTTTCACTATTCTAATTTCAACTGGAAAAGTAGAATTATTTTTATGTTTATGATAGGTCCTAATTGTTATAGGTTTACCTAATATCATATTATCCCAAATCTGAATTGAATTCGACTTTTCATTTTTATCATCAACATCATATACATGCATGCCTACGAGTTCATCATGTGAATAACCGGTACTTACAATTGCAGCTTCATTCACATCTACAATTTTACCCTTTAAATCAAAAATAAACATTGCATCTCCAGCCTGATTTATTATAGTGCGGTAGTGTAATTCACTTTCTAATATTCTTTTTTCAGTTTCTTTACGTTCAGTAATATCTCTCTCAATTGCTAGTATATATTTTTCTTTACCTATATTAATTAATGATGCAGAAATTTCTACTAAAAAAGTTGTTTTATCCTTTTTCAAGTGCTCTGACTCAAATATTAGTTGTTCTCCTTTATTCAATTTTTTAAAGTTTTCAGCTATTGAAATTTGAGAAGAGTGAGCAATAAGCATTGTAACGGGCTTACCCAGTAACTCATCTTTTGCATATCCATGACTTTTGCATGCTGAAAGATTTATCTCTGAAATAATCGGAATATTTTCCTTATTGAGTTTGAATAAATAAATTGCATCGCTTGCTTTATTAAAAATAAAACGAAATTTTTTTTCTGCTAATATTATGTCCTTTTCTGCTCTATTTTGGAGCTTAGAAAGATATTCCATTTTATGAATATAAGAATCAACTTCAGCAAATCTTAACCATGAAAACTCTTGTTTTAACTCATTAACAGGCAAACCTATACATTTATAAAATACTGTATCGATAACTGAAAATTGCTTTTGAAATATTTTACTTCCTGCGTTAGCTACAAGAAAATTAATTATACATAGTATTAGGAATAATCCTAATATTTTAGCAATTTTTATATATAAGCCATGAATTAAGTTATCTTCTTGTTTTTGCAATTCATTGGTGATATCATTTTTATAATTTCCGGCACCTATAATCCAATGCCACGGGGAATAGCCTTTTACAAATGATATTTTAGGTTCAGGGATATCAGTATTTACGCGATTGAATTGATATTCCATATAACCACCATCCGGTTTTTTAGCAAGTTCTAATTCCATATCGAAAAGTGGTAACCCATTTTTATCGGTCAAGTTCTTTATGTTTTTATATCCTTTTACAACTGTACCATTAAAAAGCAAAGCCTGGCCTTCGAAAGTATTTACAAAAATATACCCACCATAATTAAAACGTATTTTTTCAAAAAAATCAAGTAATTCTTTTTTAATTATTTCAATAGATTCATTACTATGAATTTTAGTTTCCACTTCAATAAATTTAATAGCTTGATCAACATGTTGTTTAAGCTCATTTTTTTGTTTAGATTCTGCATGCTTAATCATATAAGCAACGTCTTTTCGATAAAATTGTACTTCACTAAAAATCCATAATATAGTTACACTTGCTAAAGCAATAAATACTAATGCACTAATTAACAAGAAAGTAGCTTTGCGGAAGCTTATATTAATATACCTTTTTTGTTTCATGTTTTCTATTATTGGACATTATTCTTTTAATTGTTTGTTGTGTAGTAAATATACATCCCTGCTAACGCCATTTCTATCACATTCCTCTCTGATTAAGGTGAAGGTTACTAACTAATATTAAATAGTGCTGATAATTCATAATACATTTTTAATAATTACTAATTATCAAAGATCAATTATCTGGTACTCAACTTTTCTTCAAACTCTTTTACTTTGTCTCTAAGTTCTTTTATGCGGAATTCACGGTCTATAAATAATTTATTGAATCTTTCCAATTCTTTGTTTGCTTCGTCAAGTTCTTCAATTGTGGCATGTTGTTCTTCAATATTTGATTTCAATTCTTCATTTGCCGTTTCTAAATCATCTGTACGTTCTTTTACAAGTTTTTCAAGATGTTCGCGATATTTTTGAAGTTCTGCCTCTGCTTTTTTTCGTTTAGTAATATCTAATGCTGTAAATGTTACACCTTTATCAAAATTGTTTGGGTCAATCTGTGTTGAGCTTAATAAGATATCAATTATTTTTCCGTCCGTTTTTATGCTTAAAGCGTGTTTCAACTGTTCCTGTTCCGTATTCATTAATTTGATCATATTTTACTTTACCAACAAAATCATATTCTTTTTTTGATGGATAAATAATTTCTGCACTTTTATGTATTAATTCTTCTGCACTATACCCACATATTTCTGTAAAACGATGATTTACAAATTCAAAAATTCTATTTTTCACAACACCTATTCCAATAGGGGAAGCTCGAAAAATACTTTTCAGTTTTGCTTCGCTTTCAGCTATTATTTTTTGATTGTGTTTTTTTAACGTAATATCTATTCCAATACCAATTTGTGTTTTATCGCTTAATAATAAATTCCTCCAACTGGTAAATATTTTGTTCCCACTTTTTGTAATAATCTCAAAATCCATCCATTGAGGCGTTAAAGACTTCATAAAAACTGCAGCTTTTTCTCTATACTCAGGATTAGGATAACACTTTTTCATCAAATCAATTTTTTGTACTTCTTTATTTGAATATCCTATACATTTTTCAAATTCTCTATTCACACTAAAATCATTAATTGATGGTTTATACATAGTAATCATAACCGGAATAGTGTCAAACAGGCTTTGTAATAATTCCTTTTCATTTTGAAGGTTTTGGTTTGCAATATATTTTTCTGTAATATCCCGATTGTTACCACGTCTTCCTCTATAATTTCCTTTGTCATCAAACACGGGGTTACAATTATGCTCAATCCATCTTTCTTCATTATTTTTTGTAAGAATTGAAAATATCATTTTAAATATTGGAGAATTCCTGTTGTTTTCATCTTTATAATGCTTCTTAACTGCTTCTTTATATTCCTTTTTAGTAATTTGGTAAAGTAAATTTGGGTTATTCCGAAAATGTTCAGGTGAATAACCTGTTATACGCTCGCAAGATGGAGAGATATAAATAAAATTTCCATTTTGATCGAGCCAGTACTCCCAATCGTAAGTATAATCAGCAAGTAATCTGAATTTAATCTCGCTTTCTTTTAATTCAATTAGCGTTTTATTATGTTCGGTAATGTCATGAATTATTGAGTATAATAATTCTTTGCCCTTAACTACTATAGGCCCACTATAAACCTCCACATCCTTAATTTCATTATTAGCTAATTGATGCTTAAAATAGAAATGATTTTTTATTTTAAGTTTAGCATTATTCATTTCTAAGGCAACCTGCTTTTTTGAAAGGTGATTTATTTGATCAATTCGCATTGATTTTATATGAGTTAAAGTCCATCCATAAAATTTTAAAGCAGCTGGATTAGCATCTACAATACTTCCATTATTTGGATTAATAATTAGCATGATAGAATGATTATTAAAGAATAAGCTTTTATAAAGCTCTTCGCTTTCTGCAACAGCCTGGCCAGCTTCTTTCTCTTTAGTAATATCCTTTATGATATTAACAAAACCAATAATTTCTCCATTTTCTTTTAATGCATTAGTGCTTATTTCAACCTGTATTATTTTACCCTTTTTATGTATAATTTCTAATACTCTTGTTTTTGAAAAATCTGCACCACTAATACTTTGTTTAAATAACTTTATAAGTTGCGGTAAATCTTTTAATTGTAAAATACCAATACTTGCAAAATTTTCACCTATTACCTCAATAGGTTTATAACCCAACATGCTTTCTACTTTTTTATTAACATTAAGTACTATTCCATTTTTATCAATGTATGTAATAAGTTCATCAACGTTTTCAAAAATTGTGTGTAATTTACTTAGGTTTTCTTTGGAAAACTCTAATTCTTTTTGCAACAATTTTACTTTTTCAATCAACAACTCTTTAGATAGTTTTGATGGGTCTTCCATAGTTTTATTAATTATACATGGTTTATAACTGATTTCATATTTCATTCATTAATTGTTTTGAGAATAGTATATACACACCTATGCAGACTTACAAACCATCATATTCGCCTCTGATAGTATGGAAAGCTTACTATTAATTTTAAATAGTGCTTATAATTCACAATACATTTTAAACAATTACTAATTACCGAATACCAATTATCGGTTACTTAACCTTCCTTCCAGTTCTTTTACTTTATCTCTAAGTTCTTTAATACGGAATTCTCGGTCTATAAAAAGTTTATTAAATCTTTCCAATTCTTTATTTGCTTTGTCAAGTTCTTCAATTGTGGCTTGTTGTTGTTCAATATTTGATTTCAATTCTTCATTTGTGGTTTCCAACTCATCTGTTCTTATTTTTATTATTTTTTCTAACTTTTTCCTATATTCTTCATCTTTCAGGTCTGCTTTTTTACGATCAGTAATTTCAGTAAATAGTATTATAATTCCTCCATTATTCGGGAAAATTCGGTTTTCAAACCAGCGATTCCATGGTTTAAAATAGTCTTCAAAAACAATTTGAGTTTGTGTGTTTAAAGCCTTTAGATAATTCTTTGTAAAGATTGAATTTTTAGCTTCAGGATATTCTGTCCAATAATTTTTCCCAATTAGTTGATCAGGTTTAGTACCTAATATTTCCGCTCCATAATTGTTCACAAAAACATAGTTCATTTCTTTATCAAACACAACAATACCATCTTTTATGTTATTAAGTATTTCTCCATACTTTTCTATATTAAACACTAAAAATTCAGAAGAACCTGAACTATTCTGTTTTGATTTTTGCAATTCAGTAATTTTTTTTTGTAATTGCTCATTTTCTATAATTAGCTGATTTTTTGACTTATTAAAGTTTTTCATTTTCAACAGTTTATAGATACATTTATCATAAACAATTAATGTTTATTATATAAAGTTAAAACGAATAATTATTTTTCAATGCAAATTTTTTGAATTATTCCAGCCACATTGCTAAAATCAGTTATTTTATGAAGAAAATAATCAGCTCCTAATTCCTCACTTCTTTGCATATATTGAGGGAAAGGATAATTTGTTAAAATAATTACTTTTACAGAGGGTTTTTGTCTTTTTATTTTTTCAAGAACTTTTAGTCCACTATCAT
>JAADFW010000011.1 GCA_013152655.1 Chlorobiota bacterium | reverse complement strand
AAACATGAATTTATAAAAGATTTTAGCGATTCGATTTCAAAAGGATGGTATATTTTAGGTGAAAAAGTAAAAAAATTCGAAACTGAATTTGCAAATTATTGTTCTACAGATTATTGTGTTGGTGTTGCATCTGGTTTAGACGCAATCTTTTTAGCACTTAAAGCATTGAACTTGCCAAAAAAATCTGAAGTAATTGTTCCATCAAATACTTATATTGCTTCAATCCTTGCAATTATTCATGCAGGTTTAAAACCAGTTTTAGTAGAACCAAATATTGAAACTTATAATATTGATCCTTTGCTCATTCAAGAAAAAATAACAATAGACACAAAAGCAATCTTAGTAGTTCATTTATATGGCAAACTATGTAATATGAATTTAATTAAAGATATTGCTAATAAATTTGATCTGAAAATTATTGAAGATTGTGCACAAGCCCATGGTGCAAGGTATAAAACAAGATTAGCCGGTTCTTTTGGTGATATAGGTGCATTTAGTTTTTATCCCACAAAAAACCTTGGCTGTCTTGGCGATGGAGGTGCTATTACTACAAGTAATGATAAGCTTATGGAAAAAATAGTGAAATTACGAAACTATGGGTCATCAAAAAAGTATATAAATGACTTAATAGGTTTTAACTCCAGATTAGATGAAATTCAAGCAGGTTTTCTAAGTATCAAATTAAAAAAACTTGCCCATATTAATAATCATAAAAGAAAACTTGCTCATATTTATTTAAAATATTTAAAAGATGATTTTATAAAACCAATTGTACAGGAAAATTATTTTGATGTCTATCATATTTTTAACATTAGACATTCAAAGCGTGATTCTCTAAAAAACTACTTACTAAAAAACAATATTAAAACTGAAATTCATTATCCAATACCTCCTCATAAACAAAAAGCTTTAAGTAATACCTTTTTTCATAATCAGGATTTCCCAATATCTGACAAAATCCATAAAACTACTTTAAGTTTACCAATTTCTTTTTTTCATAATGAATCAGATATCTATAGAGTTGTTGATATAATGAATAAATATTAGCATCTTTTCATATAAAATCGCACACTTTAACAAAATATAATTCAGGCACAACATTACAAATTTTCTTCCCCCTCTCAAAGTCATAAGCAGAAGACTTTGATAATGAAAACTGAAAAATTAATGATGAAATAGAACATTCTTTCTTTACAGTATTTCTATTTGAAATAATATGAACTCTTTTCTTTTGTAGGGTATAGTTTCAACAACTAAAAGGAAAACAGATGTGTAATAACTCTGAAATATAGAAAAATAACCAAACAAAACCACATGTTTATTATTTTAGTATATTATACATAACTATAGCTTGTTTGTTTAGTATTATTTACTAAATTCGGAACATGAAACATATTATAAAAAACATTCCCCTCTACTGCCGCAAGTCTGTGACTTGTGGCATAAATATTACTTAAGCAAAACAACATTTACTATTCCCTTTCCATCTGCATAGTCAATTGCACTACTATATTTATATTCATAGGCTTTATTTATAGTTTGGTTTAAAGAGCTGCTTTCTAAAATAGTAATTTTATTATAAACATTAAAAACACAGCTATAATCCCAAACCACAAGTTTCCGTTTCACTCAAACTTGCGGGATTGGGGGAAGTTTTTTATCGGTTAATTTAATACATGCCTGAAACTTATCAGTTGCCGTTACTACGAAGGATACCGAAGGCTTTCGATAGACTGAGAAGTCTCCCTTCTTTCACCACTGTCACTTCGAATACGGAGCGATAGCGGAGTGAGAAGTCCCCTGCAAATAGTAGGGGATTTCTCAAATACTCCACTTCGTTACGTCTTTTTCGAAAAGACAAGCAGGAAAGGAAAGACAATAATTGTTAAACAAAACTAACAAGAAAATCAAGCAAAGTAAAATGTTTTATACCTTCATAAGTGTTAGGGGCAGAAAAACTATCAAATGAAATTACATATTTTGGATAATTATCTTTTAGAGCTAATAAATTACCAAATTCCCGATTAATTGTATCATTGCTTTCTAACAGATAACAAACCTGTATATATATTTTTTCATTATCCTTATTTGCAATAAAATCAATTTCTTTCCCTTTAGAATACCCTATAAATATTTCGTATCCATTATTCCTTAAATGTAAGTAAACAATGTTTTCAATAATTTTTTCAATGTCTTGCATTTTAAAACCAATAATTGCATTTCGCAAACCAATATCTTCAAAATAATATTTCTCTCCCACTTCAAATTGTGCTTTGCCATGTATATCTGTACGTTTTACACTATTTATAAAAAATGCATCTTCTAAATACGACAAGTAATTAAGAATTATTGAAACATTTTTATTAATATTTTGTGATTTTAAGTATTTTGATATTCTGTTTGCTGAAAATAATCCTCCGGTATTATCTGCAATAAATTTTAACAAATCAGTTAAAAATCGTGGGTCTCTGATTTTATGCCGGTTTACTACATCACGTAATAATATTGTTGAAAATATATTTTTTAAATATTCAAACCTTATTTTTTCATTATCAGGTAAGTGCATAAGATAAGGAAGCCCGCCAAATTTAATATATTTGAGTAGAGACTTTTGTGTTTTATCTAATTTGTGAAATATGCAAAATTCGTTGAAATTCAAACTGCCAATCTGAAAAACCATTTGTCTGCCTGATAAATATGTTGTTAGTTCACTTGAAAATAAACTTGCATTGCTACCAGTAATATATATATCAAAATTATCCTTTTTATAATAACTTCTTAACACTCGTTCAAAACCATCAATATCTTGTACCTCATCTATAAACAGATAATTCATCTCTTCTTTTTGATGCTTTACAATAAATTCATTTAACTCTTTATGTGATCTTATTTCGTCAAATTGGTACTCTTCTTTATCAATAAATATAAAATTAGCTTTTGGGTTGGAGTTTTTAAGTTCATGGGCCAATATTTGTAACACCATACTTTTACCTACCCTTCTTTGTCCAATTAAAACCTTTATTAAATTCTTGTTGATAAATGGTTTTATCTTTGCTAAATACATTTCACGCTTTATCATAATTTATGTCTTATAATGTATATATAAGGCAAATATATATATTTTATACGATATACCTCATAAATATACAAACATATTGGCGTTTATACGACATGCCCCATAAACCTGCAGTGTTGGTTTGCAGTACATTCTTTTTTATTGTTTTCCACACTTATAAAAACAAAGCTCTATATACCTTTATTTACAAAGAGTAATTTTGAAAAATTGGAAGTCCCCGTTTTGAGATATAGAAAAATAATGTATAAAATGAAAAATATTTGTTATTTTGCATGAAATTTTAAAATCTACATTTCGATTTTCATGGATAATTTGTCGCGACATATTGAGAACTATCTGTTGAGAATATTAGACTTTTTTCCCGTTATAGGTATTCTGGGTGCTCGCCAGGTTGGAAAAACAACCCTGGTAAAATCTATGATTCACAAAATAAAGAAGCCAACCTTATATATTGATTTAGAATCAGAAAGTGATAGGATAAAACTTACCGATGCAGAACTTTACTTTGAATCAAATAAAGAGGCATGTATTATTATTGACGAGGTACAGCATAATAAATCCCTTTTCCCCTTATTACGTTCAGTAGTTGATAAATATAAAGTCCCCGGACGATTTATTTTATTGGGTTCTGCTTCTCCCGAGTTAATTCGTGATTCATCTGAATCATTGGCAGGTAGAATTGCTTATGCAGAATTAAATCCTTTTAACTTATTCGAAATTAATTTTGTTCCTTATAAACTTCATTGGTTAAGAGGTGGATTTCCTCTTTCATATTTGGCTCCTGATGATTTTTTTTCGGCTGAATGGCGCGAAAATTTTATACGTACTTATATTGAACGAGATATACCAATACTTGGTTTAGAGATTAGAAATATTAATTTCAGAAAATTCCTTAATTTGTTAGCCCATTTAAATGCACAAACACTGAATTATTCTAATTTGTCAAAATCAATGGAGCTAACCGCTCCCACTATTAATAAATACATAGATTTTTTAGAAAAAGCATTCTTGCTAAAAAAACTTTATCCTTATACACAAAATGTAAAAAAACGTTTAGTAAAAGCACCTAAATTGTATTTTACTGATACCGGTATATTGCATCAATTATTAGCCATAGCAAATACCGACCAATTAATGTCAAGCCTGTATCAGGGAGCATCGTGGGAAGCTTATGTAATAATGCAAATCAGGTTTTTATTAAAAAAAGAGTATAATAATTATTATTACAGAACTCATAATGGTGCTGAAATTGACCTTATAATAGAAAGAGCCGGTAATATATGTATGGCAATTGAAATAAAATATACCAATGCTCCAAAATTATCAAAGGGTAATTTTATTGCCTTTGAAGATATAAACGCAGATAAAAATTATGTTATAACACCCTCATCTGATACTTTTCTTTTAGCAAAGCATATACAAGTTATTTCATTAAACAATTTCTTGAAATTACTAATAGGCCTGGAATTTACAAACGTTTATCAAAGTACAGATACAAGCAACAGTTGAATCATACTTTTTCCGCTTATCTGAAGGAGACTTTGATAATGTAAATTGAAAATTAACCCGCTTAATTCATACAATTCGCTTCGCTTTTGTATGAATTCCGAAAAGACGGAACAGGTCGTGCGATGGATGGTGGGAAGCAAAGCCTGCTTGCAGCAGGCAGGCGGGAAGCCACGATTTAAATACTTCATTTGCCTGTTGCAAAAGCAACTGACTGACATAAATGCTTGTTTAAAAAGCAATATTTTAATATATTTGCTACTTATATTAGCAGAAATGGAATATTTGTTATTAAAATCAACAACAAAAATAGAACAAGTATCAGATAAGTTTAAAAGATATTTGTTTAAAGAAATTAATAGAAAATCAAAATTAGTTTCTATAAAAGGAGCCAGGGGAACAGGTAAAACAACGTTATTGTTACAGTTAGGAAAAGAACAAAGCATCGAAAATGTATTATATGTTGCCATAGATGATTTGTTTTTTACTGAAAACACACTATATGAATTAGCCGAAGAATTTTATAAAATTGGGGGCAAACTTCTTTTATTAGATGAAGTTCATAAATATCCAAATTGGTCGAGAGAAATAAAATTAATATATGATGATTTTGCAGAATTGCGGGTAATTTTTACCTCTTCGTCTATTTTGGATATATATAAAGGAGAATCTGATTTGAGCAGAAGAGCTATAAGTTATAGCTTAAATGAAATGTCGTTTAGAGAATTTCTTTTATTTAATGAAAACATACAATTACCGGTATTTTCTTTTAATGAAATATTGAATAATCATACTGAAATTAGTTTTGAACTAACTAAACAATTTAGACCCTTTAAATACTTCTCAAAGTATTTAAAATATGGTAGTTATCCTTATTATGAAGGAAATAAGTTAGAGTATTATCAAAAAGTACAAAATACTATTAATTTAATTTTAGATATTGACTTGCACTCTATAGAAAATATAGATTATAATAATATTGCAAAAATAAAAAGATTAATATTTGTAATAGCTTCTAATGTTCCTTTTATTCCTAATATTTCTAAATTAAGTGAACAAATAAAAATAAACAGAAATGCTTTGGTTCAAGCTATTCAATTATTAGAAAGAGCTGAATTAGTTCATAGTCTTTATAAACAATCAAGAAGTATAAGTTCACTAAACAAACCGGATAAAATATGGCTTCATAATACCAATTTAAATTATGCAATATCACAAGATTCTGTTAATACGGGTAATATCAGAGAGACTTTTTTATTGCAAAACTTATCTACAAATCATAAACTTTCACTACCGGTAAAAGGTGATTTTTATGTTGATAATAAATATATTCTTGAAGTAGGAGGAAAAAATAAAACACGAAAACAAATAACAGGCATTGCAAAATCGTATATAGTTAAAGATGATGTTGAAATAGGAGTATTAAATAATATACCATTGTGGTTGTTTGGCTTCCTTTATTAATTTAAACTGTTAATAATTTGTTGCTGCTTTATTTGTTTTGCCGAGCCTTGCCGGTTTCGTCTGGAAAGGTTAACCCGCATTCATGCAAAAGCGAAGCGAATTGTATGAATTCCGAGAAGTCGGAACAGGTTGTGCAATGGATAGTGGGAAGCAAAGCCTGCCTGCAGCAGGCAGACGGGAACCGACCGAAGGGAGCTCACGCAAGTAAACCACAATCCGACAACTATCAGATTAAACATACTCAAAATTGGGGTTGTGAAACAACTAAACTTTGTTGACATCTAATGGCAAAGTAACATTATCTGACCCTGTTTTCGGTATTTGGCTTAAAAAAGAGATGAAACTTTAAATTATTTTTCTTACTTACACGTGTTGAGTTCATCTGACAAAATTTACCTGCTGATAATATTGTATCGTTCAATTAATAAAATCATTTAGTAATCAAGAATAATTCATTTATCCACATATTAAACAAACCTGTAAAACATTTTTAAATAAACATAATTTTTTTAATACTTTCGTTTACAATTTAATTGTTAAAACATGTCAACAAATATTGAATATGTAATAAAACCACAAAAAGGAATTTCTTTAAATTTAAAAGAAATCTGGGCATATAAAGAGTTGTTTTATTTTTTTACATGGCGCGACATTAAGGTAAAATACAAACAAACATTTATTGGTTTTCTTTGGGCAATTTTACAACCTTTTTTAACCATGGTTATTTTTTCGGTGTTTTTTGGCAAGCTGCTTAATGTTCCATCCGACGGAATACCTTATCCGATATTTGCCTATTCAGGCTTAATTATCTGGAATGTATTTGCGAGTGGTTTGACATCATCAGCCAACAGCATGGTTTCAAATGCAAACATTATTAAAAAAATATATTTCCCTCGGCTCATAATACCCATGTCGAGCATATTGGTATCAGCTTTTGATTTTTTAATGGCTTTTACTGTTTTTATAGGGTTAATGATTTATTATAAGGTAGCTATTACTTTTCAGCTTTTAATTTTTGTCCCTGCCTCTTTGATTTTAACCATAATTACTGTTTTTGGGCTGGGAAGTTTATTGGCTTCAATGAATGTTAAATACCGCGACTTTCGTTATATCATTCCATTTATGGTTCAGGCTTTGTTATTTTTAACTCCTGTTATTTATCCTGTTTCAATAATAACATATCCTTGGGCAAAGTATTTAATTGCTGTAAATCCAATGTCAGGAGCTGTTAATTTAATGCGTGGTGCTATTACGCATAATTATCCTGACTCGCTTTTACTTGGGATAAGTGTGATAAGTGCCATAATCCTGTTTTTTGCAGGGCTTTTATATTTTAAGAAAACAGAAGCTTATTTTGCTGATATTGCGTAATTTACCACAGAGGGCACAAAAAGCACAGGGAAGAAATAGTTACAGAATACCTTTGTGAACTTTGTTTCCTCTGTGGTAAAAAATATATATTTATGAAAGAAAACCTTACAATTAAAGAACTAAATGAATTATCATACGAAATAATTGGCTGTGCCATTGACGAACATAAACACTTAGGCTCCGGATTATTAGAAAGCACCTATGAAGTTTATCTTGAATATGAGTTACTTCAAAAAGGATTTAAAGTAGAACGTCAAAAAGTTCTTCCGGTTATTTATAATTCTATTAAATTAGATGCCGGTTATAGGATTGACTTGACGGTAGATAATGAAGTTATTGTAGAACTTAAAGCAGTAAGAGAAACAACGCCAATTGATGAAGCACAGTTAATGACATATTTAAAATTGGCAGATAAAAAATTAGGCCTATTAATAAATTTTAATGTTGAAGTATTAAAAGATGGTATTACAAGAAGACGTATGTTTGATTAAGTATAAAAAACTCACAACAGAGAGCGCAGAGAACACAAATAAAAAAGCCTCTGTGTAACTCTGTGTCCTCTGTGGTGAACAAAAAACAAAACTCGGAGTTTCTCTGTACCTCTGTGGTGAATTAAAAAGCTAAAACATGAAACCGATACTTGAAATTAAAAACATAAGCAAAAAATATAAACTTCGCGGGCAGGAATCGCCCTACCTCACTTTTCGCGATGCATTAACGTCAGGCTTTAAGAAAAAACAAAGCAAGGATGAATTTTGGGCTTTACAAGACATATCGTTTGATGTTTATCCCGGAGAAAGCATTGGTATTATTGGCCGTAACGGAGCGGGGAAATCTACTTTGCTTAAAATATTATCGAGAATAACACCTCCCACCAAAGGCGAAATAATTGCACGCGGCAGAATTGCAAGCTTATTAGAAGTAGGAACCGGTTTTCATGCAGAACTTAGCGGGCGCGAAAATATCTTTTTAAACGGCTCAATACTTGGGCTTACTAAACAGGAAATAAAATCAAAATTTGATGAGATTGTTGATTTTTCGGGAGTTGAAAAATTTTTGGACACGCCACTAAAACACTACTCAAGCGGTATGCAGCTGCGCTTAGCCTTTGCCGTAGCAGCCCATCTTGAACCTGAAATATTAATTATTGATGAAGTTTTGGCAGTTGGGGATGCAGAATTTCAAAAAAAGTGTTTAACCAAAATGGGAGAGGTTACAAGTGAGGGAAGAACAGTACTTTTTGTTAGTCATAATATGGGGGCAGTAAAAAATCTTTGCCCAAAATCCGTTTTACTAAATGAAGGTAAAATTATTTTAGAGGGCAAAACAAATAAGGTAGTAGAATCTTATTTACAAAGTAATTCAATTATTAAAGATATCAAAGATAGAAAAGACAGAAAAGGGTCTGGTGAGATTATCATTGAAAGTATTCAATTGCAGGATTTAAACCAAAAAATTGTTGATTCAGTATTTTTGGGACAATCATTTCAAATTGTTTTCAACTATAAAGTAAAAAGAAATATTGATAATTTAGATTTTTTTACTTTTGGCTTTTCATTAAAAACAGACATGGGTGTTCCTTTATTTTTACATCATAATAGAATCAATAGTGTTGAATTCAGAATATCAGAAATTGCATCAAAGTCATCGTTTACAATAAAAATATTTGACTTTCCAATAAATAAAGGACTTTATAGTATAGACTATAGTTTGCTTCACAATAAAATTCATTTTATTGATCATCTGGAAAATGCTTTTATTCTTGAAGTTCTCGATGGGAAAATTTATAATAATATAAATAATCCTCCAACATCACATGGATTTTATTTAATAAATGCTTCATGGTCTTTGAAATAATACAATATGATTAATTTAAGAAAAATATTACTATACAAGTTTAGTTTAATTAGAATTGCAAGATATTTTACAAAGATTAATAACAAGGGATTAATAGATAGATTACGACAAAACATCTATACGTTAAATAGTAATAGTAATAACCTAACTCCAGAATGGAAGAATTTTAAAACAACAATACGAGAAAAAATACTAACAAATAATCCAAACAAGTTTCTATCATGGCAAGTTATTACAGAAACCATGTTTTATGCAAACCCTAAACAACTGACTTTTTTAAAAGAACATAAAGATTGGCAGAAAATTAATAAGGTTATTAAACATAAAACATGGATGTTTGGATTTCCTAAGCCATATTATTATTTTCCTTTAACAAGTGCGAATATTATTAATCACACATACAGTTTGTATAAGTTACTCTCAAAATTTAAAAAGACCATAAATGATTTTTCGGTAATATTTGAATTTGGTGGAGGTTATGGCAACTTATGTTCTTTAGTTTATAAATTTGGCTATAAGGGGAAGTATATTATTTTAGACATTCAAGAGTTTTCTTTTTTACAGGAATTCTATCTAAACAATATACTTAAAAATAAAAAGATTGAAATAGGTAGCATTTCAGGAAATGCAGATATTTCGTTAATTTATGATTATCATAATATTCCTGATGATATTGATTTATTAATTGCTTTATGGTCTTTAAGCGAAACACCTATTAATATAAGAGAGAATATTATTAGTAGAACTGAAAAATGCAATTGTTTTTTTATTGGTTCACAAAATAAATTTTCCGGCATTGATAATAACGATTTTTTTGAAAAGTTTAGTCTTAAAAAAAAGAAACTAAATTGGAAAAAAGAAAGAATTTCATTTAACAATAGTTTTTATTTATATGGATATTAATTATGTTTATAATTAAAACTCAAGGACAGCTGGGTAATCAATTGTTTCAATATGCTTTTGGGTTGGAGCTTGTGAAAAAGTATAATAAAAGAATTGTATTTCTTCACAAAGGAAGAGGAAAACATACATTTTCTATTC
>JAADFW010000010.1:15978-20662 GCA_013152655.1 Chlorobiota bacterium | reverse complement strand
AAAATCCCTGTTTCTCTATCTCTACTTTAATACTGAGAAACTCACTAAACGGATTCGGGTAAGCTTGCAGTTCCAAACTATTTGTTTTGTTACTTACAAAAAGCATTATTTTTAAATAAAACCGATAAGTATTGGTAACGTCGAAAGGACAGGAATGAAAAACATTGTGCAACATTGAAGGGGGGGCTCCTTTTCCGCAATAGCGGAATTCAGAGTGACAGCTACTTGAAACTGTCTTTCCGAATGGGCGAAAGCGAAGAGGAATCCCCCTCATATTGAACCGAAGCAACAAGAAGCATTCTGCAAACTTGCAGGAGATTTCTCAAATACTCCACTTCGTTACGTATTTTTCGAAAAGACAGCAACAAAAAAAACTGGCGATGGTTTAAAAGTATTTTAAATAAATTACTTATTGGAGATAACACCAACAAGGGTTTGAATAATTTAACGAATTATTATCTCTTAATAATTCCATTTAAACTTACCTTTGCGAACTTTAAAGTATAAAAAGTTATAAATGAATAAAGTAATAATAATAGTTGGCAGTGCACGAACTAATGGAAACACACAAAAATTAGTTGATAAAATAGCCACCAATGATATTGAAATTATCAATTTGAAAAGCAAAAAAATATTACCCTATAATTATGAGCACAATTATAAACCGGATGATTTTATTGATATTGTTCATAAAATGGTTCTGTCGGATGTGATAGTTTTTGCCACCCCGGTTTATTGGTTTTCGATGAGTGCGGTTTTAAAAAACTTTTTCGACCGGTTTAGCGATTTAGTAAGAGTAAAAAAAGACTTGGGCAGAAAACTTAAAAACAGAATGGTTTTTCTTGCAACAACAAGTTCTTCGGAGCAATTAGCCGACTGTTTTGAAAAACCATTTACAGAAACTGCCAAATACCTTGATATGCACTATAAGGGAAATATTCATGTTTGTGCGTATAACGACAAGTTATGTGAAGGAAATGAAAAACAAATTGAATTATTTAGAGAAAAAATTCTTACTGAAACGGTTTAAAATCAAGGTTTTTTTGTAATTTTTTGTTACGCAAAGCTTACTCATTAAAAAGTGGCTTATTATAAAAAAACAGGTATGAAAAATAATTTTTGTATTTTCGAATCTTAATCAGCTTTTAAAATCAAGGTTTTTTTAACAATTATACTAAAAAGTGAAGAAAGGATATTTAGCCATTGTAAATCCTAATGCGGGTACCGGAAAAGGTAAAAAAGACTGGCCGGTAATTGAAAGATTATTAAATGACAATAGAATAATTTTTCATACGGTTTTTACCAAAGCCAGAGGGCATGCCATTGATATTGTTACTCAATATGCCCGTTTAGGATATAATAGAATTTTGGTAGTTGGAGGAGACGGAACTTTAAATGAAGTAATAAACGGAGTTTTTGCCCAACAATACATTCCTACAACTGAAATACAGTTGGCAATGATAGCCGTTGGAACCGGAAACGATTGGTCAAAAATGTTTTCAATTCCTGGTAATTACAAAGATGCTATACATACAATTGCAAAAAACAGGGTTATTTACCAGGATGTTGGAAAAGTAAAGTACTTTATTTCAGAACGACAAAGAAGCAGGTATTTTATAAATATTGCCGGAATGGGTTTTGATGCGGTTGTAACAAAAAAATCAAATTTCCAAAAAGAAAAGGGAAAAAGCGGAAAACTAACCTACTTTTACAATCTTATTACCAGTTTATTTAGCTATAAACATATTAATTCTTCCATTTCAGTAGATAATAATCATGCTATAAAAGATGATATATTCAGTATGAATGTTGGAATTTGTAAATTTAGCGGAGGCGGTATGATGCAAGTGCCCAATGCCATTGCTGATGACGGTTTGTTTGACATGACTATTATTAAAAAAATGGGGAAACTGGAAGTTATCAGAAATATTTCAAAATTATATGACGGTACGCTTATAAACCATCCAAAAGTAGATTCCTTTAGAGGTAAAACAATACGCATACAATCTGACGATAATCTAAAATTAGAAGTTGATGGCGAGTCGTTAGGGCATGCTCCTTTTCATTTTGATATTTTACAGCAAAGTATTGGCATAGTGGTTGGCGATGAAGCCTACTTTCAGTCAAAAATAAAGCCTGTTTTTGAAGAAAAAGCTGTTTAACCCGCTTAACTCATCAATATTTTTTTCCACTAAAACTAAACTATTCTGGAAAACTAATTTAAGACTTTAATTTTACTGTCAGGCTCAATTCCTTTTAATATCTCAATATTTATCCCATCTGAAAGGCCAAGTTCAATATACTTTTTCTCAAAAGTTTGCGGGGCAGTTTCTATTTCAACATAAGCTGAATCTTCATTTTTTGCAAATTGTATTAAACTTTCTTTTATTGCTAAAACGCTGTCTTTTCTTTCCAGTACAATATCAGCATTAGCACTATATCCAGCCCTGATAAAATAATCTTTTTTCAACTCTACATTTGCCTTAATTTCAAATTGTATCGCACCATTTTCTTCAATACCTTTGGGTGAAATATATTCTAATATTGCATTAAAGGTAGTATTTTCAATAGCACCTACAGATAGAACCAAGGGCATACCTTCCTTAATTTTTCCAACTTCTGTTTCATCAACTTTTCCTTCAAATATCATTTCTCCCATATTGGCAACTGAAGCAATAGTTGTTCCCGCATTAAAATTATTACTTTCAATTACAGAATTTCCTATTTCTACAGGTACATCAAGCACCATTCCATCTATTGTTGAACGAATTAAAGTATTCGTAATTTCACCGGAATTCTTTGAAACGCCTTCGCGTATTAATTGAAGGTTATTTTCTGCAGCTTCTAATTCAGCCTTTGCATTGTTATATGCAACATCATATTGCTGAAACTCAACCTCTGCAATAACACCATCATTAAACAATTTTATTTGTCTGTCGTATATTTTTTTTGCGTCGTTAATGCTTATTTTTGCTTTTGTAACCCTGCTTTCAGCGTTGTTTAAATTAATCATATTCGGAATAACCTTTATTTTGGCTATTAAATCACCTTTTTTTACGATTTGCCCGGGTTCAACATATATATTTTGAATTATACCGGAAACCTGTGGTTTTATCTCAATTTCCTTTCTGGGAACAATTGACCCGGTTGCAACAGTTTTCTTAATAATATCTGTAACAAAGGGTTTTTCTGTTTCATAAACTACCGGTTTTTTCTTTGATTTATTATACAGGTAATAAACTGTTCCTACAAAAACGGTTAATATGATAAGAATGATTAGAACTCGAAATACTTTTTTCATCTTTATTTATAATTTTAGTGATTATTTTTTATTACAATTATTATAATTTTATTCATTTCTCAATGCTTCAATAGGTTTTATTTGAATTGCCCTTTGTGCAGGAATAAACCCGGCAATAATACCGGAAAAAATCAAGATTATTAATGCAGTTATTGCAATTTTAAAATCTACTTCCGGATTTTTAAACATTTCGGAATTTGCACCATATTTTATCAGGGCGAAATTGATAAGCTCAACCAATCCTACTCCAAACACCAGTCCGGTATAACCGGCAGTTGCAGTTAACAATAACGATTCAGAAATTATCTGAGTAATTATTTTAATTGGAGTAGCTCCTAAAGCTCTTTTTATTCCTATTTCTTTTGTTCTTTCCTTCACAATAACCAACATTATGTTACTCACGCCAATTACACCAGCCAATAAAGTACAAATTCCTACAATCCATGTTAAGCCCTTAATTCCGAGAAATAAGCCGGTCATTTTTTTAAACTCTTCTTCAACATTTGCATGTCCAACTGCCCTATCGTCATCAGGCGATATTGAATGCCGTCCTTTTAATAATGCAATGGCTTTATCTTGTACAACCGATACTTTAACTTTTTTATCTGCGGTTAAACTGTACCACCCAACAATATCGCCAAAATTGTAGGTTTTTTGCAATGTTGTAAAAGGCATATGTATATTATTGTTTTCTCTTTCAGCCTGTCCACCGGCTTTTTTTGATTCAAATGTTCCAACAACTTTAAAATATACACCATTAATTCTAATATATTTGTCCAAAGGGTCTTCATCCTTTTCAAATAACAAATCAACCACCCTTGTTCCAATTACAATTATTTTTCTTTTATATTTTATGTCAAGCTTATTTATATAGCGGCCTGAAAGTATTTTAACCGGATCGATAATATTATACGCCGGATAATCACCAAAAATGGTAAATGCACCGGTTTTCAAGCCACGTACTGCATTGTTGGCACCGTCTCCTCCCCACCCCTGCAGCCTGGCTGCAATTTGTTCTATTTCAGGAATATTATCTAATAAGGCTTGCGTATCTGAATTTCTAAAATTATAAAACCGTCCGCGAGGAAAACCTTTATATGGGATTGTTGTTCTTTGTGTCCATAAAAAACAACTATTGGTTGCTAAATCGCCCATATTTTGTTCAACCCCGTTTTGTAAACCTTTGCCTGAGCCTAACATAATAATTAACATAAAAATTCCCCAGAATACACCAAAAACAGTTAGGGTTGTTCGTAATTTATTATTTCTTAATGTTGCTAATATTTCTTGCCAATTATCTCTGTCAAACACAATTTGATATTTTTAAGATTATATTTTTTTAATTCATTTAACTTACTTCAATTAATTCCTTTTCAAACCATT
>JAADFW010000010.1:0-15879 GCA_013152655.1 Chlorobiota bacterium | reverse complement strand
ACAATCGGTTTTATACGTGCTGCATTTCGCGCAGGAATTAAACCCGCTATAGTTCCTGAAATAATTAATAAAAAAGTGGCACTTACCGCAATCTGAAAATTAGCTTCAGGATTCATAAAAAAATCTGATTTTACAAAAGGTGACAATAACTCCAATAAGCCTACACCCAAAACCAAGCCGATATAACCTGAAAATGCTGTAATTAAAATAGATTCAAACAATATTAAGCCAATTACTGAATTCGGGCTTGCACCAATAGCTTTGCGAATTCCTATTTCCTTAGTGCGCTCTTTTACCACAATTACCATTATATTACTAACACCAACAATTCCGGCAATTATAGTACCTATTCCTATAATCCATATAAACATTTGAATACCTGAAAACAGATTTTGAAATTTAGTATATCTTTCAACATTGTTATTAATATGCAAAGCACGCTTGTCATTTTTATCAAACTTATGCATTCCAGCCAGCAGTGTCTTAATTTGTTCTACATTTTTAACACTTTGTTCAGCCGATGCATTTTTTAATGAAAAAGAGTAATTATCTATTTTATTATCTCCGGTAAAAACTTTTTGTGCTGTTGAAATGGGAATATAAATACGTTCCATGTCTCTTTCGTCGTCTTCAAATACTCCAACTACCCTGAACGATATACTATTAACATTTATATATTTTCCCACAGGGTCAACCTTTTTAAACAAAGCATCTTTTACCAGCTTACTGATTACGGTAACCTTTCTGTTCTTTTTAATATCTAAATCATTTAAAAACCGGCCTGATTTTATCGTTGTATTTTCCAGATATTTTGTACCGGGATGTACTGTTATAATATTAAAAGTTCCGTATTCTCCTTTGTATGATAAATTAGTTTTTTGCCAAACATTTAACCTTGAAGATATTTGATCTATATTTTTTATTTCACGTTTTGTTGCTTCATAATCTTCATTTGTAAAAATGATTCTTCGTCCGGGCTTAAATCCTTTATAAGCCATACTTGTTTGTCCGCTATAAACCCAAATACTATTTATTGCATCCGATTCAAACTGAGATTTCACTCCATTTTGTAAGCCATTGCCTGCACCTAATAATATAATTAACATAAAAATTCCCCAGAAAACACTAAATCCGGTAAGAAATGTCCGTAACTTATTCTTTTTAATAGTATTTAATATTTCCTGCCATTTATCTAAGTCGAACATATAAATCTAATTTTTTGAAAAATTTTCAATTATTCCGTCTTTAAGTTTTATAATTCTATGTGTTCGTTCTGCAATATCAGTTTCATGCGTAACTATTATTACCGTTATTCCACTTTTATTAATATCCTGTAGAATATCCAACATTTCGTAAGATGTTTGTGTATCAAGAGCACCGGTAGGTTCGTCTGCTAATAATACGGAAGGATTTGTTACCAATGCCCGGGCAATTGCAACACGCTGTTTTTGTCCTCCGGAAAGTTCAGACGGCAAATGTTCTGCCCATTCTGTTAATCCCATTTTATCTAAATATTCATATGCTATTTTGTTTCTTTTTGATCTTCTAATACCTTGATAGTAAAGAGGAAGTGCCACATTCTCAAGTGCATTTTTAAACGAAATAAGGTTAAATGACTGAAAAACAAATCCTAAATGCCTATTTCTGAAGAGAGCAGCTTTTTTTTCACTCATATTAGCAATAAGTTTCCCATCAAGTAAATATTTCCCGTTATCGTAATCGTCAAGAATTCCCAAAATATTTAATAAGGTAGATTTTCCAGAACCCGATGACCCCATAATAGAAACCATTTCCCCCTTTTCAATTATCATATCTATGCCTTTTAAAACATGCAAACTATTTGCGCCAACCTGGTAAGATTTGTTGATTTTTTGTAATTCAATCATATGCAATAATTTAGGTTATTCTCTAATAACGGTTTTTTATCAATCTTCTTATAAAAGAAAAATTACTTTGGAAATTGTTTCAATACATTTTAGTATAAAACGAAATCAGACAATTAATAATCATGATTCAGTGTATAGCATTTAAAATGCCAAACCACTTAACATGCTGATAATGAAGGGAAATATTAAACAATATGCTATATTGATAACATATTAGTGTACGAATTTGATTATCATTTGTTCTATAATGAACAGTTAATATTTTACATAATCTAAATTTAGCTCACAGTTCACAAATACCAACCAATCTGCACTCTACTCATTGCCGGCTACTCACTGCTCACTAATCATCCTCAATAACAGGAATTACAAAACTAAATTCAGAACCTTTGCCGGGAGCAGACTTTAATTCTAATTTACCATCCATTAATCTGATTAACCCTTTAGTAATTGAAAGCCCTAAGCCAGTTCCTCCATGTTTTCTGGAATGGCCTGTATCAGCCTGAATGAATCTTTCAAAAACCATTTCCTGCTCTTTTTTATTTAGTCCGATTCCTGTGTCTTTAACCCAAAATTTCATCTTTTCTTGTTCTGCCTTGCATCCAAAACGAATGCTTCCTTTTTCAGTAAACTTAATGGCATTACTTAACAAATTATTCAAAATTTGCTTAATTCTAACGGAATCGACATATATATTCCGGTTAATAACCTGATTTTCATTAATTAATTCAATTTTTTTACCTGAATCGGTTATTAGTTTATTAAATATTGATTCTAATTCATTAAATAGATTAGAAATATTAGTTTTTTCATAACTCAACTTTAACTGCCCAACTTCAATTTTTGAAATGTCTAATATATCATTAATAATATTTAAAAGTTGATCACCATTTTTCTTAATAATATCGAGGTAAAATCTTGAATCATCTTCAGAAACATCTTCTTCAAGGAGCAATTCGGTAAATCCAAGAATCCCATTCATAGGTGTTCTTATCTCATGCGACATATTAGCTAAAAAAGCTGATTTTAGGCGGTCTGATTCTTCAGCTCTGTTTTTAGCCTTTACCAATTCTTCTTCAGCCTTTTTTCTTTTACTTATGTCTCGTATAACAGCAATAACTCTTTCCTCATTATCTATTTTAGCATATCTCAGCGATACTTCAGTATAAAAAAGTTTACCAGCACTATTTTTTGAAATCCAATTAAAAGTTTGCGGCCCTTCTGAAGCTGCTTTTTTAATTGCTGACAGGGCTTCATTATCTGAATATGGCTCAATACCGAGGCTTAATTGATCAACTGTAAGTTTTCTAATTTGTTGAACAGTATAACCGAACATTTTAACTGTTGCTTCATTCACATCTAATATTTCGCCTGTATTTTTATCATGAATAAAAATAGCTTCGTTAGTAGAATTAAAAATATTACGAAATTTAAGTTCGCTTTCTTCAATAAGCTTTTGCTGATGTTTCCTTTCTGATATATCTCTGCTAAATGCAAAATTGTATTCTTGCCCGTCAATCTCTAAATAATTTATTGCCGTTTCAACCGGTATGTCAACTCCTTTTTTTGTTCTATGAATTGACTCAAAAGACATATGTTTTTTAAGTTTTAATTCTGTCCAATGGCCTTCCCATTTTTCAGGTGGAAATTCAGGGGCAATATCAAAAATCTTTAATCTTAATAATTCACTTAAACTGTAACCCAATGATTTACAAGCAGCCTTATTGGCATATAAAAAACTACCATTATTTCTTAACCATAAAATAGAATCGGAAGCACTTTCAACTGAAAACTGTGTGATTCTTAACCACTTTTCAGCTTCCTTTTTTGTAGTAATATCAATGGCTGTTCCTATCATTGCAGGCTTACCATTCAATTCAAAAAAAGAGGCTGAAAAATCAACCCATTTGTTTCCCTCTTGGGGATTTAGGATTATAAATTCATACCTTGAAGGCAACACTTCTCCTTTTTGACGAGCTAAGCCTCTTTCTTTAATAATATCTCTATAATCAGGATGAACAACATCCCAAAAACTCATATTTACTAATTCTTCCCTGCTATATCCGGTAATTTTATGAAATTCGTTGTTTGTATATAAATATTTATCATTTTGGATAATAAAAATAGCTGCCGGTACTATCTCATTTAAAGCTTTGAATTTGTTTTCATTATCAACCAGTATCTTATTTTTTGTAATAAGTTCTTCGGTAATTGCCCTGGCTTCTTCCAACGAAGCACCAAAATTCTCTTTAAGTGAAATTAGTTCTACTTTATTCTTCCTTAAATTCTCAACCTCCTTATTAAGTCCTGAGTTTTCTTTCTCTAACTGATTAATTCTTTTAAGCAATTCAGTCAGTTTAATATTACTTCCTTTTTCTTGTTTCTGTTCCATTCTAATTTTCACTTAAAAACTATTAACAATTTCATCACATACATTTAGTAAATTATCAACCTGTTCTGTTTTACCATATCATTATTTAATAATTAATTCAAGTTCCTCTTTTAGTTTTCCATTGGCAATATATAAATTTTTTGCAGCAATTTCTTAATATTTTTCTTAGACACCCCAAAGATTTATCACCAAACCGGACTGAATACATATCGAAAAATAAGTACAATGTATTGTTAGTTTTAGCAATTTATTCTATCCAACTTTTATAATTATTCATATTTATCACTTCGAATGAAGAGTCAGGATACGCATTTTTCCATTGAGTTGGTGTCTTTACTTTCGATTCTTTCCATTTAAATTCATATCCAAATAATGAGCCACCACGTTCTTCTACCCAATCTATTTTTTGCTGTTCATAGGTACGCCAAAAATAATTATTTGATGATATCCTATTATATTCCTGATACTTTAATCTTTCACTTATCATGTAATTTTCCCACAATTGACCGATATCATTCCTCGATTCTATTGTATTGAAATTTGCAATCACAGCATTTCTAATTCCGTTGTCAAGAAAGTACCACCTTGAATTTTTTGTTATTTCTTTTCTTAGATTTCTACTAAACCCCCCAACCTTATGTAAAATGTAAACCTTGCTTAATAAATCCAGGTATTTTTCTACGGTATTTTTACTTATTGATAACTGCTTACCTAATTCCTGAAGTGAAACTTCTCCTCCTATTTGAAAAGCAATTAACCGTAACAAATTAAATATTTTCTGAGAATTCTTAATATTTTCGTAAACTAATATATCCTTTAACAAATATGAACTTACCATCTCATTCAAATAATCTTCTTTATCCTTCCTGTCAGGCAAATGCAACAATTCAGGATAATTACCATAAATTAGTCGTTCTCTAATTTTATCATGTTTTGATATATCATTTTCAATTTGATTAAACTCCTTTTCTGAAAGTGCATATAAATTAAATGTATATTTTCGTCCTGTTAGTGGCTCCCCTGCATCTTTATGAATATTAAAAGCTGACGAACCGGATATAATAATTCTTAATCCAACTATTTCATCTATCATCAATTTTAATTTCAGACCAATATCTGGAATTTTTTGAGCCTCATCAATATACAGCATTTTATAGGAACCCAAAATCTGTCTATAGTTTTCTACTGTTCGAATTGATAATTTATCATGAACATTTATATCCTCTCCATTTAATGAAAGAACCGGCTCATCTATTTTACTCAATATTTCTTTCACTAATACTGTCTTGCCAACTCTTCGTGCTCCAAAAATGATTACAACTTTATTTGGTTGTAATTTTTTCAATATGTTTTCTGTTAATTCTCTAACTAAAAAGTTCATAATTACGTCACTTATTTGACGCAAATTATACATTTTCCGTCAGACTGCAAAACATTATGGTGCTTTTTATTGTTCAAGCTAACAAGAATATATCAGAGCTATTACATAATTCAATAACACTTAAAAGTTTTATTTAAACAATATGCTTTATTGAATAGACAGTTTAATTATTGAATACTATTTTATTGTTTTCTAAATCAATTTTTATTTTTTTATCTTTATTTAACGAACCTGCAATAATTGATTTCGAAAGTTCATTTAATATATTTCGTTGAATGATTCTCTTGATTGGCCGTGCTCCAAATTGAGGGTCAAAGCCTTTTTCTGCAAGCCAATCAACAGCCTTATCTGATATAGATATTATTATATTATTTTTAGAAACATGCTCTTTTAATATATTAAACTGTAAACGGACAATTTGTTTAATTTCATTAATGTTTAAGGGTAAAAACATTATTGTTTCATCAATTCTATTTAAAAACTCGGGCCTGATGGTTTGTTTTAACAAATCAAACAATTGTCGTTTGGTTTTTTCAAAAAGTTCATCATTATTTTCAGACTTCAGAAATTCAAAATTTTCTCTAATTAACTGTGAACCAATATTTGAAGTCATTACAATAATAGTATTTCTAAAATTTACTATTCTCCCTTTATTATCGGTTAATCTTCCATCGTCGAGAACTTGTAACAAAATATTAAAAACATCAGGATGCGCTTTTTCAATCTCATCTAAAAGCACAACTGAATATGGTTTACGCCTTACGGCTTCGGTTAACTGTCCGCCTTCATCGTAACCTACGTATCCCGGAGGAGCTCCGATTAAACGCGAAACGGAATGCCTTTCCTGGTATTCCGACATATCAATACGGGTAAGCATATTTTCATCGTCAAACAAAAACTCAGCTAAAGCTTTAGCAAGTTCAGTTTTTCCAACACCAGTTGTCCCTAAGAAAATAAACGAGCCTATAGGCCTTTGTTTATCTTGCAATCCGGCACGATTACGCCTTACGGCATCAGAAATGGCTTCAATAGCTTCTTCTTGCCCAACAACCCGTTTATGAATTTCATCTTCTAAATGTAGTAATTTTTCGCGTTCTCCCTGCATCATTTTACTTATAGGAATTCCTGTCCAGCGCGAAACAATTTCAGCAATATCCTCTGCTTCAATCTCTTCTTTTATCAGCGGATTATTTGCCTGATTTGCATGTAACTTTTCTTTTAGTGTTTCTATGTATTGTTCAACTTCTTTCAATTTGCCATATCTAATTTCTGCAACCAATCCATAATTGCCTTCTCTTTCAGCTTTTTCAGCTTCAAGCTTAAGTTGTTCGACTAATTCTTTATTTTTTTGAAGATTGTCAATTACTTCTTTTTCGGCTTTCCATTTTGCCCTAAGATTATTTCTTATATCATTTAAATTAGCTAAATTTCTATTCAAATCTTCAATTTTCGTCTTGTCTCTTTCACGCTTTATGGCTTCTTTTTCAATTTCAAACTGTTTGATCTGACGTTCAACTTCATCAATTGCTTCCGGAACAGAATTCATTTCCAATCTAAGTTTTGCAGCAGATTCGTCAATTAAGTCAATTGCTTTATCAGGTAAAAACCTATCTGTAATATATCTTTTTGACAATTCAACAGCAGCAATTATAGCTTCGTCTTTAATTCTTACTTTATGATAAGTTTCATAACGCTCTTTTAAGCCTCTTAATATTGAGATAGCACTCAAAGTGTCAGGTTCATCAACCAACACAATTTGAAATCTTCTTTCCAATGCTTTATCTTTCTCAAAATATTTTTGATATTCACTTAGCGTTGTTGCACCAATTGCTCTTAAATCGCCTCGTGCTAAAGCCGGTTTTAAAATATTTGCAGCATCCATAGCACCTTCACCTTTTCCTGCACCAACCAAAGTGTGAATTTCATCAATAAACAATACTATTTGCCCGTCAGATTCAACAACTTCTTTTATAACAGCTTTTAATCTTTCTTCGAATTCTCCTTTATACTTGGCTCCGGCTACTAAAGCTCCCATATCTAATGAAAAAACCAATTTATTTTTTAAGTTTTCAGGAACATCACCACGAATAATCCTATGAGCTAAACCTTCAGCAATAGCAGTTTTTCCAACACCGGGCTCACCTATCATTATAGGATTGTTTTTAGTTCTGCGTGCTAATATTTGTAATATTCTTCTTATTTCATCATCGCGGCCAATAACCGGATCGAGCTTACCGCTTGAAGCACGTTCATTTAAATTAATTGCATATCTGCCTAAAGCATTAAACGTTTCTTCAGCAGTCTGACTGTTAACTTTTGATCCTTTTCTTATGTCATCAATTGCCTTAAGCAAGTTTTTAGCTACTAAACCATTGTCTTGCAATATTTTAGCAGCATTATCTTTTGCATATAATAAACCTAATAGCATAAATTCAAGCGAAACAAACTGATCGCCATGTTTATTCGAAAGTTCATTTGCTTTTTGCAACGACTGCTGTGCAGAAGATGATAAGTACTGATTTCCACCCTCTACTTTGGGCATAGATTCAATTTCTTTATCAACTATCGTTTCAATAGCTTTAACATTTAAGTTTAATTTTTGAAATAAAAATGAAATCAAACTATCACCCTTTTTAATAATCCCTTTTAATAAATGGATATTTTCAATAGCCTGATGCTTATTATTAGTAGCTATGTGAAACGCTTCTTCAATAGCTTCCTGTGATTTAATTGTAAAATTATTATAGTTCATAGTAAAATATATTTAAAATTATTACTAACCAAGCTACTCAAAACTACTGCCAATTAAAACATACATCAATAATATGCCATTATGTCAGCATGCTCTATTATTTTCATGCCATTTTTACAATTAATATTTTAAAAATTGCCAGAAAAGAAATATTTCTTGCTTATTTTTTATAACTTGCTACATTGAAAAATCACTAAATTTAAGACAAATGAAATTAAAAGGAAATGATTACATATGCCCGTATTGTAATGGCCATTTAAGAGCAAACAATAAAATCATTCTTTCAGCAAAAAAAGAAAACGGAGATGCCGGATTGTTGCTTTTTGATCCGCAATTAGGTAATTACAAAGTACTTAATCACCCTTCCTTTTTAATTACAGAGGGTGAGAATGTTGAACTTTTTTGTTCTATTTGTCATGAAAATCTGGTTGCAAAAGAGTTTGACGAGCACTTGGCAAAAATTAAAATGACAGATGATATAGGCAATGAATATGATATATTATTCTCAAAAGTAGTTGGAGAAAAATGTACATATAAAATAAGAGATGGAAAAGTTGAGTATTATGGTGCAGATAGTGGACACTATACTAACTTTTTTGGTGAAACACCAAAGTATGAATAATTGCAACATACTAAGTCTTTTATTCCATTTTTATTAAGGCTATATAATTTAACAAAATTATATACTTTGTATGAAAATTTAAATTTATTTGCATCCTTCTATATGACCTGATTTTGCCATTTTCCCATTTTTAAATATAAAAATGAAATTATGCCAAGTAAAAAAGCATATAAATATTCCAGGCACCAAACAACTTGTATGTCAGCTTTTACAACATTAGTTAATACATAAGTTGCAATCAGGTATATTATAATAATTATTGTTTCAATTAAGAAAGAAACTTTAGTTTTACCGGTACCGGAAACTGCATTAAAAAAAATAAAGCTAACTGCCAAACCAATTGCTGATCCGCTAACTACATAAAATACAGGAATTGATTTATTTATTAGTATCTCGCTATTTGTATAAATTGACAAGATCTTTTCAGGGAAACTGATAAACAACAAAATAATAAAAATCACACTTAAAACGCATAATTTAATGGTTTTAAATGTTGCATTAAAAATCTGACTATACTCTTTTTTACCAATAAAAAAACTAACTAACGTATTTATTGCTGAAGCAAAACCCCAAATTGGAATCATTAGCACAACATAAATACTTCTAATAATATTGGAAATTGCTAATTCGGTTTCGCCAAGATGTTCTACAAATACAAAAAAAACAAACCATCCTCCAAGTGAAATAAAGTTTTGCATCATAACCGGAAATGCTGTACTAATTATTTTTTTAAATAATGGCAAATTAAATTTACTGTAATTAAATAGTTGGTATTTACTTAATTCACGTTTTTGAAGTGAATACAATATAAAGAATAAAGTTGCTGAAAATTCAGCACACACCGAAGCAATAGCAGCACCTGCAATACCCATTTCATTAAATCCGAGTTTCCCGAATATTAAAGCATAGTCTAATACAATATTAAATAATGCCATAATTATTGTAGTGATGCTAATAATTTTTGTTTTAGCAATTCCGACATAAAAAGCACGAAAAGCAAAATTTATAAATGCGAAAAAAATTCCGAAAGCTCTATACTTCAAATATAAATTACCGGCATCTGCTATATTTTCAGAATCTAATATGGAAACTATTAAAGAAGGTGAAATAAACTTAATAAATACAAAAGTAATAACAGCTAAAGCAAATAAAAAATATAGTGCATGTTGAAATGTAATTCCTATTTGCTCAATCTTGTTTTCGCCTAGCCTTCGGGCAATAATTATTTGTGTTCCAATACCAAAACCCCACCCGAGCATTGCCAGGGCAAAATAAAAAATTCCGCCTATTGCGGCAGCACCAAGCGCAACCTCTCCTACCCGGCCTAAAAATGCTGTATCGGTTACATTTATTACATTCTGTGCTATACTCCCTAAAATAATAGGTGATGCAAGCAATATTCCAGATTTTTTTATAAGATACAGATTCAATCATATTTTATAAATAATTCGATAAATATAACTAAATCTGTCAACCAACGATTGCAACAAATTTTGGCGGGCTTTTAACTTACCTGATTTTCAAACAACTAAGTGGCAAATATAATAAAACTCTATCCTAAATTGCACTTTCGCCCCGCTTGAATTTATTGCGTGTTGCACTTTGTGCCTACCTTAATAATGTTCGAACTTCCTTATGTAAAATTGGTAGTGGTTTACTAATTATTAACCACAGAATATCAGCAGTAACACTATCGTATCCATGAATAATTCTATTTCTAGTATCAACTATTTTTCTAGAGTCTGTGATCTGAATTTCAGGGTCTTCTTTTAAAATCCGATTTAGGGCTTCACCTATAATTTCCAAGTTTCGCTCAACAGCTTTTCTTGCTTTAAGGTCATTTTGGAATAAAAAGAAATCACGTTTGTCTGGAAGAAACTCATAAATCTCGACAATCGATCTGTCTATGTCCTCAAGCCAAGTCAATATTTCAGGCTTCATATAAAATCCTTTTACTATTATTAATACTTTGAATCAAGTGTGAATTTTTTATTCCTTTATGTTCAAGTAAATCAATCGGTTTTTTAAATAAGTCTTGAAGTTTAAATTTTAAATCAAAATAGTTTTCAGCATAATCAATTGGATCGTTAGAATTTATATCAACTATAAAATCAATATCGCTATCAGGTCTGAATTTTCCAGTTACTACAGACCCAAACACGAATAATGTCCTGACTTTATGCATCTTACATAATCTATTTATGTCATTTATGTAGTTATCTAAATTCATCTTTTTTTATTAATATAAGAAATATTGTTTTCAATTTTGTAAGTTATCTAATTGCTTGGCTGAATTGGCATTAAGTACAACGTATAAATATACGTACTTATTATGATTATTGAATATTCTACGGAATGTTTACATAAAGTCTATCATGAATATAAAAGTTATTTCCTAAATGAATTTTCGAATTTTCATTAATTTTAAAATGGCTTGTACAATTTCATCTTCTGTCATAGTCATTTTATTAAAAACAATATCAAAAATTGTATTGTCAGTTTCACCTCCAAAATAATAATCACGAAGCAGTTTCCGTTTGTGGTCATTTTCTTTAGTTATTTTCTCAACTTCGGCAAACGGCATATTTCTTTTTTTACATACTTGCGTAACCCTCCATTTAAAAGGTGCCTGAATTGAAAAATGTAACGATTTTTTAATATCCCTTGTTATTGAAACTCCACCACGGCCAACAATAATAACATTTCCGGCATCGGCAAATGATGCAATAACGCTCATCAAAGATTTTCTAACTGTTTTGTCATTGGTATAATGCTGCCCAAAAGAGGCTATTATGTCGCCAAAAAATCCTTTTCTATCAGCACTTGATAAGTGCTCAATCTTAAACTCGGGAATATTCAACTCTTTAGCTGTTAATTCTAAAATCTCCTTATTAATCCACTGCCAGTTATAATTAATGTTTCTTGTCTTAGTATTTATTTCAATTTCTTCAATCAATTTTCTGGCAATTATATTTGCCGAACAGCCGTAATCCCTTGAAATAGTAACAACAGGCCCTTTGTCAGCAGGTTTTATTCGTGCTTTATCATAGCGGCTTATCATGTAATTCAGAAGATCTTTTTTCATACTAGCCTCCTTTTAAAATTGATAAACAAGTTAGCAATTTTAAACCTAAAAAAAAAGATAATAATCAATTATCGCCATAGATGTATTAAAAACATAACAACCATGTTGTTCTCCACATCAACACACATACTTACACCCACTTACGACTTTCAAACTGTTAACAAAAAACACTTACAAATAATCATCAAAATATTGTGTAACTTTTTTCATTAAATGAATTCTGTCTTTTCCGCGTACATTATGCTCATGCCTCGGATAAACAAAATAATCAACCGGAATTCCATTTTCAATACAATTTTCAATGTAAGTTAAACTGTTTTGCCATACAACAGTTCCATCAATAGCTCCATGAATAATTAACAATTTCCCTTTCAAGTTTGTTACTTTATCTTCTAATCTTGAATTTTTATAACCTTCAGGATTTTCCTGTGGTGTATCCATATATCGTTCGCCATACATTACCTCGTAATATTTCCAGTCTATTACAGGCCCGCCTGCAACACCAACTTTAAAAATATTGTTATATTTCTGCATTAATGATATGGCCATAAATCCACCGTAACTCCATCCATGTACACCAATTCTATTTGTATCAACATAACTCTTACTAAACAAGTAATCAATTCCCATTTTTTGATCTGCTACTTCTATATTTCCAAGATGCCTGTGAATGGCACTTTCAAACTCATGACCTCTATATGATGTTCCCCTATTATCAAGCGTTAATGTTACATAACCTTTTTGAGCCATATAATATTGCCATATCCTTGAGTTTCCCATCCATGTATTACGTACTAACTGAGAATGTGGCCCTCCATAAACATAAACAATAACAGGATATTTTTTGTTTGGGTTAAAATCAACAGGTTTTATCATGCGGGCATATAAATCTGTTTTCCCATCTGCACTTTTTAATTTAAATAAGCTTAATGCACCAAGTTTATAATCTTTAAATGGATTTTCAGCTGAATAAATTTCTCTTATTTTCCGGGCATTATTGTTAACCAAATAATAATCACGTGGTACATCCAAACTAGAATACTGATCGATAAAATACGTATAATTACTATTAAACTTAGGAGTATGAGTTCCTTTTCCATCAGTTAATAATGTTTTATCCCCACTACTAATATTAATTTTATATACATCGCGTTCAATAGGGCTTCTTTCGTTAGAAACAAAATACATATAATTTCCTACTTCATCAAATCCCAGCAGTTTAGTAACTTCCCAGTCTCCTTTGGTAAGTTGTTTTATTAAGTTACCCTCTATGTTGTACAAATAAATATGATTATATCCGTCGCGTTCGCTAAACCAAACAAAAACTGAATCACTCTGAGGGAGAAACCGGACTGGCTTTTCCGGTTCTACATATTTATCATCTTTTTCTTCAAACAGCGTTTTAATGAACTTTCCGGTTATTGCATCATATTTATTCAGTTTTAAATGGTTCTGTTCTCTATTTAAAACAGCAATATAAATTGTTTTTTCATCAGGGCTCCAGGCAATGTTAGTTAAATATTGTTCAACAGGCTCACCTGTATTTAAATAAATAGTTTTTCCCGTTTTTAAATTATATACACCAACTTTTACTTCTTCACTTTTCATTCCGGCCATCGGATATTTAATATTATCAACTGTTGCTATCCTTGTAGTTATATTAACTAAAGGATAATTGGTTACCATACTCATATCTTCATGATAAAATGCCAAATAATTGCCCTTTGGCGACCAAAAAGTACCTTTATAAATTCCAAACTCATCGCGATGTACGTAACTGCCACCGTTTACAATATCTTTATTTGTATCGTTGGTAACTGTATATACATTTTCATTTAAATCAACAATAAATAAATTATTATCAACTGTATATGCAATTGAATTATTTTGTTTGCAAAAATCAATATTTTCAGCTTTCCCTGTATGTTTGATTATATATTCTATCTTTTTTGATTTTATATTCACAAACAAAATATTTGTATCATTCGTAAAACGAATAAGATTTTTATCCTGCCATTTAAAAGATGGAAGCTTATCAAAATTTTCAAATCCTGATTTTGAAAGTATTTTATTAAGCTTTTCTAAGTCAAAAACAGTCTTTTTTTTACTGTTTTCAACATTCTCTTCAATAATCTCATTGTTTTCTACATATGTAAAATTGTCTGAATTAGGCATCCAGCTTAATTGATGTAAATATTTTGGATACATATGCCTGTTGTTTCCAATAACTGCATCTTTTATTGTTAATAATTTTTCCTGTGAATAAGCATTAGTTTTCAGGATAAAAACAGATACTAATGCAACAAATAAATATTTTTTCATACGTGTTAATTTTAAATTAGAGCATGGCCAAAGTTAAATATTTTGACTTTTCAACATATATAAAAATTATATAAATCAGCTATTTAGTTAAATAAACGTTTATTAGCTTATAAACTCTATCTTTCATTTATCTATTATTTTATAAAAGTGTTCACTTTAAAACAGGTAACTGTAAAACTTATATAATTTACTTTGCTTCTGGATTGAATTAAACAAGTTAAATTCCCTCAACATAATCATTATATATTTTTACTGAGCAACCATTGACAAAAATCAGGCTTGCTTGCTATTTCAGTTATTTTTATTACTTTCATTTCCATTATAAAATGCAAAATATAATGTCAAATTTTACAACTCATTTTAAAAATTACTTCATAATTGTTTTAGCTTTTGTGTTATTTTCGTGTTCCCCCTCACATAAAAAAGCAAAAAATGGCCTGGAAGAAAAGATTAATGCTCAAAATTTAGTTGCATTAGATAGTACAGAAAAATCATTTTATAGTTTACCCTCCCCATTACAATTAATTAATAAGTTGCAAAAAAGTGGTTACAGCCTCAATATTAACACCTTAAACCCATCTGAAAATTACCAGAATTATACAACCAGTTTTAAAATGGCATTAAATTTTGGAATTTATGCCACCGATTTAGCCTTATTAAATTCATATAGCCAAATTCCTGAAAGCCTAAAATACTTTGGAGCACTGAAATATCTTGCAGAAAAATTAGACTTGACAGTTTTTCTCACACAAAATGTTTTAAAACGAACAGAACAAAATATAGCAAACAATGACTCCTTATTTTATATGTTAGCCCATTCTTTAAAAAATATAAACTATTACCTTAAAACAAATGAAAGAAGTGAAATAGCAAGTTTAATTCTTACAGGCGGATGGATTGAAAGTATTCATTTTCTTTTAAATAATTTGCAAACTGAAAATGATTCTTTGATTATGAATTTACTTGCCAGTCAAAAATACTCTGCAGAAAATGTAAACAAAATTCTTTCTCATTACAACTATGACTCAGAAGATTACAGATTGTTAATTAAAAACCTGGAACAACTTTCAATAATATACAAGGGTGTTCCCGAAGAATATACTTTTAAAGATGCTAATGTGGATATTCATAAAAAAATCACTGTTATAAATAGTACATCAACTTATTTAATGAGCGATAGTTTAATTCAGGCATTAGACCGGCAGGTTACAAAATTAAGGTTAAACATAATTTCAGATTAATTAATAAATGAAACCAAATTGTTTTAAAATATTATTGTCATTTATTCTTTTGTTAATTATAACAGTTGACACAAAAGCACAACTTGAAGAAGAATTTAAGACCTGTGACAAATATTTAGGTACGCAGTTTATATCTGACGGACAGCAATATCAGGCATTCATAAATAATTCTGAATCAGCTGAATTCAATGTACTTTT
>JAADFW010000009.1 GCA_013152655.1 Chlorobiota bacterium | reverse complement strand
GAAAACGGTCTAATAGCTTTTGCGATTTTTTAAATAAAGTTAGTTTATCATATTCAGTATTTTTTATAATTAAATTTCCAAAAAGTTTGTTCTTAAAATCTGAATAGTTATTGTAAAGTTTTACTGAAATTTCTTGCTCGTGAAATTTCGTTTCAGCTTTTAATTTTTGAGGTAAATCAGAAAAAATACTATTTGTGTTGAGTATTAAGTAAAGTCGTTCAAATTCTTCTTTTTGAAGAAGGAATAAATCAAATTCTTCATATTCGTTGGCATAATCAATGTAAAATCGAAGTTTCTGAAAGTTAGATGTAATTACATATTTACAATCAGGCTGATTGTTTTTGTAGTTAAATGCTTGTTCTGTTATGCTTTTTAAGTCTTTTGTTTTGGTCGATTTTAATTCGATTACTGCAATCGCTTTTTCTCCCGATATAATATCGGGATTTAGTATTGCTCCATCTGCTTTTTTCCCGTCCTCTTGATTTTTAAATTCTCTTACAAGATTATAGTTGTTATCAGGTTTTAAAGTATAACCAAACACGTCAACGAATAAATCTCTCAAAAACCCGTCTTGATATTCCTCTTCTTTAAGGTATTTGATTTTTTCAATTTTCGCAGGACTGTAATTTTCTTTAAATTTCAGATATGCCTTTTCAGTTAGCTCCTTATCTAAGTTAGCTAAATGCTTGTTTATTACTGATTTCTGAAATATTTCCATTTAGTTAAATTCGCATTCTTTTTTTATTTATTCAAAAATACAATTAATCCGGTGTGATGGCAAAAAAATAGCTCTTTTGGTTTTTTGGGTCGGCTATGTGTCGGCAAAAACCCAAATGTGCTATTTAAGAGATGGCATTTTTTCTCGTTTCAGTTTCGCAGTTTGGTCGTTTTGGAAGCTTGCAGGTATTATATGATAAAAGTACCGATACTTTTTCTGTTTAAATTTAAGAAATAAAATTTCTTTATCTTTCGACAATAAATTCTTAAAATTTCAGAACAGCTATACTTGTATGTATGCCATAATCGATATTGAAACAACCGGAGGTAGTCCTAAAAATGAAAAGATTACTGAAATAGCCATTTATATTTATGATGGCAAGAAAATTATTGACGAGTTTATAACTCTTATTAATCCTGAAAGAAATATTCCTTATTATATTACCAGGCTTACCGGAATTGATAATGAAATGGTTTTGCGTGCACCAAAGTTTTACGAGGTAGCAAAGCATATTATTGAGTTAACCGAAGGAAAAATATTTGTTGCGCACAATGTAAGTTTCGATTATAATTTTGTAAAAAGCGAATATAAGCAACTGGGGTATGATTTTAACAGGGATAAGCTTTGCACGGTTCAACTTAGCAGAAAACTAATTCCAGGGCAAAAATCATATAGCTTAGGAAAATTATGTAATGATTTGGATATTGCTATTAATGGCCGTCACAGGGCAGCAGGCGATGCTTTGGCAACAGTTAAACTTTTTGAAATATTATTAAGTATTAATAAAGATGAAATATTAAAGAATCCAAAATTATCAGAAAATTACCTGGCAGATGTTCATCCTAAGCTGGAACTTGAAAAAATAAGAAAATTACCTGAAGTGCCGGGTGTGTATTATTTCTATAATGATAAATGCGAAATAATTTATATAGGAAAAAGCAAGAATATTCACCAACGAATAATACAACATTTTAGCAATAATAAAAGTAAAAAGGCAATTGAAATGAAACAGCAAATTGCTGATGTTAGTTATACTGTAACCGGAAGCGAACTTATTGCAATGCTTTTTGAATCGGATGAGATAAAAAAACATAAACCGCTGTTTAACAGGGCTCAACGACGATCTGTTTTTACATACGGCCTCTATTCGGGTTTAGATAAAAATGGCTACATCAATTTTTTTATTGAAAAGAACAATAAAGATTCTTTGCCATTAACATCTTTTTCGTCTTTGGCAGAGGGTAAAAAAAGATTGTACGGTTATATAGCAGAATATATTTTGTGTCAAAAATTATGTGGATTGTATAAGTCGAATGGAGCTTGCTTTCATTATGAAATAATGGAATGTTATGGTGCATGTATTGGTAAAGAAGAAGTGAAAAGTTATAACAAACGGGCTCAAAAGTTAATTGATAAATTTAGTTTTGAAAAAAGAAACTTTATAGTAATTGATGAAGGGAGAAATGCCGAAGAACAATCAGCAGTTTTAGTGGAGAATGGTAAATATATAGGTTTCGGATATTTTGATAAAAAGCTGGCAAACAATAACATAGAGTTAATAAGCAATTGCATAAAAGTTTTTAATGATAATAAAGAGGTTCAACAAATAATACGTACATATATACGTTTAAATAAACCAAATATTATTAATATATGAAATTGAGAGGTAGTTAATTAAAACTCTTTAAGCTGAAGATTTAAATTAACCAGTTTAGAATATTTCAAGCCAATAGCATACATATCCACATCTTCTTTTTTGTAATACCAATTAATACTTACTTTACTGGTATTGTTTAACTCTTCGAGGCTTAAGAATATTTTTATAATTTGCTTTGCAGATGAAGTAGTAAAATAGTCTAATTTAAAATTTACAATTGTTTCTTCTTTAGGTTCTTCGGCATATTCATTGAGCCATTTTAAAATTGGCTGATAGAATTCAAAAGCATTTTCAGGCAATGAACGTTCAGCAAGCAGGAAAATACCTGTATCGCTATTTAAATTAATTTTTGGTGTAGCTTCTGTTGCTTCAATGAATAATGATTCCATATTGAGAACCTAATAAATTTTTTTAAAATCGAAAGTATAAAAAAACATTGACTTTAAGAAAAAGAACAAATTTTTTTATTGAAATAATAAAATTAAATTTCAACTAAATCAATTTTTACTTTAATAAGTTTTGCAAAACGAGTACCTGAAGATTTCATGTCTAAATCATCTTTTTGATAACTCCAAAGTACTTTAACTTCGTGATTTATTGCTAAATTTTCCAGGAACAATAATATTTTAGTTATTTGTTTAGCAGAAGCTGTATTAAAATAATCTAATTTGAAATTAAATGTGGTTAGTTTATTAGGGTCGTTTTTGTATTTATTTAACCATTCAAAAATTGGTTTATAAAATTCTATGGCATTTTCAGGAAGAGATCTTTCTGATAAAATAAAGTTATTTTCTTTGGGATCAAGAATTACTTGAGGTGTATCTTCTGTTGAATCTATAATTAATGCATCCATACTGCAAAGATATTAATTTACACCAGTTTGTAAAGCGAAAAATGAAAATTGTTCATCTACTTTTGAAATAGTATATTTTAACTTATTTTGACTTTTAAGTCTTATTTCAATTAAACCTAAGCCCGATTCTTTACTGCTGTCAATTTCAAAATTGAATAGACTTTTATTATAAAAATTATTTAAATCTGTTTCGTTTAATTCATTCACATAATCTATTTTTTTTCTTAGCTCTTCAACTTTCGAGTTAAGAACATAATTTCCGGTATTTAATAAATACAAATTATTCTTTTCGCTAATAAAGAAAATTCCGGGATTTCCACTTTCAACAGTACCTTTACCAGCATGTTTTACTATATTTTGCAGCATTTCAACCATAATATTAAAAACTCTTTTACGTAAGTTTATTTTTGTTGACATATGCCCTTCAATAATTGTAAGTAAATTAATAAGGCTATCCTGATTAAAAATGCCATTAAATATTAATAAAATATTTTCTTTATTCAATATTTTATGCAACCCTTTAATGCTTTTAAGAGATTCATTAACCTCTTTATCAGTATCTTTGCGTGCATCGTCTTTTGAGCGTGAAATTTCAAGATGTAAATAAAAGAATGAATAAGTGTCAGTAACTTCAGTAAAATCAAATGCAAGTTTATTGCCCGATTTCCTTGCCATTTCTATAAGCCCCAGCCCGGCTCCGCCTTTTTTTGAAATTTCAGTTTCGTTTAGTACCTCTTTATAATATTTTTTTAATTCATCTTTTTCAAGGCTATTAATTTTATTCAACTGGCCGGTTAATTTAGTAATGTGGTTTTTATCAATTAAATTTCCGGTAGTAATAAAATAATTGTCACCTTTTCGTTGAATTACAAAAATACCTGTCCGGTCTTTTTCATTAATCAAATTTTCATCCTGATGTCTTGTAATATTTTGTAAACCCTCAACCATAATGGAAAAAACACGTTTTTTCACGGTTGACGACTCCCCAACATTAGTAAGGTTGCCTTCTGCAAGTGATAGAATATTATCAGTTATCTTCTGTGAAAAAATACCCCGGTAAATATAACTGAGGTTTTCACGCTGCATGTCCCTGAACAATTCTAATGCATAATCTAAATCACCGGTTATTGAACTCATGCAAGTAAAGCATTTTAGAATAATCTTGATAAAAATAATACATTATCAAGAATTCACAAATTAATTTTTTAATAACATTGAAATTACTAACAATTTAAAAGTTGAATTATTAGATTTTATTTACGGAAATTAATTACAATTTACTATAATATTTTCGAATAATCAACTAAGTAAGTAATATTTGCCCTTTAAAAATAAATTTTGCAGGTCCTGTTAAGAAAACATTTTTAAAGAAACTGTCTTGTTTTATAAAAGATACAAATAAATATCCACCCTTTGTTTTTATTTTTACCTTATGTACACCATTTTCTGAGTTTAGCTTAGTTACTATTGCTGAAGCTACTGAACCTGTTCCACAAGCCAGCGTTTCATTTTCAACACCTCGCTCATAAGTTCTAATCCGGACTTCATCACCATATTGCTCTAAAAAGTTAACATTAATACCTTCCGTGGCATATTTTTTAGAATTTCTGATAATTTTTCCTTCTTTATAAACATTAAGTGTATTTAAACTTTTTACATATTTTACTAAGTGTGGAGACCCTGTATTTAGTACAAAATAATCATTGTAAATAGATATTTCAGAAACATCTGACATTTGTAATTCAACAATTTCGTTTTTGTCAATTTTAGCATAATGTATTCCATCAATGGCTTTAAAACGAGCTTCTTTTTCAATTAAGCCAAGAAATTTTGCAAAAGCAACAATGCACCTGCCTCCATTACCGCACATAGTGCCTTCGTTACCGTCAGCATTAAAATAGCGCATTGCAAAATCGTTTTCTGTGTCTTTTTCAATACAAATCAGGCCATCAGCACCTATGCCAAAATGTCGGTCGCATAATTTTTGTATATTGTTTGCAAATAAATAGGTTGTGAGGTCTTGCTGTAAATTATTTAACATGATAAAATCATTTCCGGCACCTTCATATTTATAAAAAGTAACTTGCATTATTTACTGATGTTAAGAAAAGTTAAATTTAATGAATATTAGTACTTGATTTGAATAATGTGCGTTGAAAACTCATAATTTTGTTATGTTATTTATTTAAAAATATTAAAAAATAAAAGCTATGAATATAAAAAAGATATCAGGAAGTTTGTTGTTGGCAATAGTAAGTGGTGTTATATCAGTTTGGATATATACAAGCATATTTAAACCGGTTAATTCGCCAACAAAGATACAGGTTGTTGAACCAAAACCAATTCAATTAGCAAATTTACCTTCAGAAGAAAAGCCAATTAATTTTGATTTTACTTATGCTGCTGAAAAATCAATAAATGCGGTAGTTCATGTTATGACTCAAATAAGGCAGGAAGATCAGGGGTATTCAAATCCTTTATATGAATTTTTTTATGGGCCACGGTCAAACAGAAGTGAGCCAGCGCCAATTATTGGTTCAGGGTCAGGTGTAATAATATCTGATGATGGTTATATTGTTACAAACAATCATGTAATTGAACGGTCAGATGAAATAGAAGTTGTTTTGAATGATAAGCGATCGTACAAAGCAAAATTAGTAGGAACTGACCCAACAACTGATATTGCTTTATTAAAAATTGACGAGAAAAATTTACCTTTCTTGAAATATGGCGATTCTGATAACTTAAAAGTGGGAGAGTGGGTATTGGCAGTTGGAAATCCCTTTAATTTAACTTCAACTATTACGGCCGGCATTGTAAGTGCCAAAGCCAGAAATATTAATATTTTAAATAACAGGTATGCAATTGAATCTTTTATACAAACCGATGCTGTAGTTAACAGGGGGAATAGTGGTGGTGCTTTGGTTAATTTAAATGGTGATTTAGTGGGTATTAATAGTGCTATTGCTTCCAGTACCGGATATTATGCCGGATATTCATTTGCTGTTCCTGTAAATATTGTAAAAAAAATTATTTCTGATATTTTAGAATTTGGCGAAGTTCAGCGAGCTTTTATTGGTGTAAGTATTAGAACTGTAGATGCAAATTTAGCTGAAGAAAAAGATTTAGATGAAGTTAAAGGTGTTTATATTGAATCGCTCACTGATGGAGGAGCTGCTGAAAATGCAGGAATTGAAAAAGGAGATGTAATTGTGAAAGTAGGTGACACGAAAGTAAATTCTTCATCAGAATTACAAGAACAAATAAGCAGGTACAGGCCTGGTGATAAAGTTTTGCTTACTGTGCATAGAAACAGTAAAGAAAAAGATATAATGGTTACGCTTAGGAATAAGGAGGGAAACACAAATATAGTTAAAACTGAAACTACTACAGTTTTAGGTGCCACTTATAAAGAGGTGTCTTCTAAAGAAAAGCAACGTTTGGGGATAAATAATGGATTGAAAATAGTTGAACTCAATAATGGAAAATTGAGAAGTAATGGAATTAGGGAGGGTTTTATAATTGTTAAAGTAAATAATAAGAAAGTGGATACTGTAAAAGACCTGAAAGAAATAATTGACAGCATAACCGGAGGAATTTATATTGAGGGAATTTACCCTAATGGAATAACTGCTTATTATGCTTTTGGTAAATAATATGTTAAAATATTTTCAGTATTAGTGAAAAACGGTAACCTTTTTTAGCTGTATTCGTATTATAAAGCGAAATTATTGTAAAGTAGTTAGTAAGCAAAAACGTATGTAATTAAAAAGGTTGTTTAAAAAGAGGCATAATCACTTAGTAATGAAGTGTTTCTGGCTTTATCTTTAATTTTTAAGAGATAATAATTCTTTAAAAACAATCTTTTTAATGTTTTAATGAAAGAACTTTTGTATTTATTTCTATAGATAAGTAAATATATTAATTTGTATTAAAGTGAAAATAATTTTGACTTGTATTTAAATTGGTTTAAATTCGCAAAAATTTTTTGAAAAATAATGAGACAGCTAAAAATCACAAAATCAATAACTAATCGTGAGAGTGCATCGCTTGATAAGTATTTGCAGGAGATTGGTAAAGAAGATTTAATTACCGTAGAGGAAGAAGTTGAATTAGCACAGCGTATAAAGAAAGGAGATAGAATAGCCTTAGAAAAATTGACACGTGCGAATTTACGATTTGTTGTTTCTGTGGCTAAACAGTATCAAAATCAAGGACTTAGCTTGCCTGACTTAATTAACGAGGGGAACTTAGGTTTGATTAAAGCTGCTGAAAAGTTTGATGAAACAAGGGGGTTTAAATTTATTTCTTATGCAGTTTGGTGGATTAGGCAATCGATTTTGCAAGCTTTAGCTGAGCAGTCGAGAATAGTTCGGTTGCCACTAAATCAGGTTGGATCGTTAAATAAGATAAATAAAGCTTTTTCAAAATTTGAACAGGAGAATGAAAGAACTCCATCACCAGATGAATTAGCTGATGCTTTAGAATTGCCAAAAGAAAAAGTTATTGATACCCTAAGAGTATCAGGAAGGCATATTTCTGTTGATGCTCCATTTGTTGATGGGGAAGACAATAGTTTATTAGATGTATTGGAGAATAAAGATTCGCCTGTTGCCGATAATAAATTATTGAATGAATCATTGAGCAGGGAAATTGATAGGGCTCTTGCAACATTAACCGATAGGGAAAGAGATATCATAAAACTTTTCTTTGGAATAGGGATTCAGGAAATGACACTGGAAGAAATTGGCGAGCAATTTGGCTTAACTCGTGAGCGAGTTCGACAAATAAAGGAAAAAGCTATTAGAAGATTAAGGCATACCTCAAGAAGTAAATTATTGAAAACGTACTTAGGTTAAACATATTTTAGATTAAAAAAAAGGCTGCATGATAATTCATGCAGCCTTTTTTATTTCATTCAAAACTCATTTATCTTGATAAAATAAGTTTCTTAGAATCAATTAGTTTATTGTTGCTTGAAATTCTAATCAAGTATATTCCCCGGGCAAATAAATCAGTATTTATTTCAAAAATTTTAGTGCTTTTATAAAATGTACTGGTTTGAACAAGTTTGCCTGAGCTATTATAAATTTGTATAATAGCATCGTTTAACAATGCATTATTTGTTACAAGGTATGTTTTTTCACTTGCCGGATTCGGATATAAATAGAAATTATTTACAGGCTTTGAGTTGCTTATTTCAATACCGGTAAAGTTTTCAAATATGAAGTAACTGGCAGTTTGTAATATTTCTTTAGTTATTTCATCCTGCACAAAAGCAACTACATTAAAATCTAAATCAGTGCTTGGATAAAACTGGTCAGGTTGCCATTGTTGAGTGATAACAGTTGAATCGCTTTTATTCCAGTTGCCGTCAAAATTAGTTCCACCTGCATTCGGAAGCATTTTTTTCAATGTACTTTTGAAAACTACTGTATTAGTACTTATGTCAATACCGTCTATTTTTTCTTCGAGAACAGCAATGTGAACGGTAACATTGTCTGTAATTTGCTGCAAAGCCTTAACCGTAGTTTTAATATTTAAAGAATCATCGTATGAAATATCTAAATTAATGTCGAATTCAGGGTCTTTCAATGCTTCATTTTGACTCATTTGGCTCCATAAAGAATTAGCTTCAGTTAATTCTTTACCATTTAAATAAGTTTTAGGAGTTTCAAAAATTCCATAATAAAAACCACGTGTTACCGGATCGGAGCTATTATCCAAATAAACCTGATCATCGGCATCAGGCGTATTTAAATGGTATTGAATAGAAGCAACATCAATAGGATTACTTTCTGTTATTGAATTTACAACATTATTGATATTGTTGTTTGACGATGCCGTATTTGTAAAGTGCTCTAATAAAGCAACCTTTTGCCTTTCGCCAATCCAAATATCGTCAAAAGCGTAACCATCATAGTCTGTACTTGTAGATTTAGAACCATAAGCTATTCTGAATTGAATATTTTTTTTGTTTATTAAGTTTTCTAGATCTCCTAAATCATGACGTGCTGAAACCCATCCACCGGTTTGCATTGACCAACCAAATTTTTCTGCTTCAGGAAGTATCTCTTCCATGTCGAAACGGTTATACCAGTTAATACCATAACCATCGTTCTTGCCAATTGTTTTCCATGTTTGGCCATAATCATCGGTAAACTGTAAAACAGAACCATCCTGGTTTCCAATTAAATTATCAGCCCACATATTAAATTTAATCATTGGTTTATAAAGACTGTCAAAACTAAAACAAGGGCTGGTTATCCAAGATTTTTCATTATCATTTGGCCCGTTATTATTAGCACCTGTCCACCAAGCATTATCACCTGATGCAGCAAATTGAATATTTACTCCTGTTGGGGGGCCCAGAATCCAACTATTATTGGTTGCATTACGTTGTTCACTAAACCAACCTTTATTTCCCTCTTCAAAATCAATTGCATAGGTTTTTTGTGGTAATTCGGCTAATTTAATGGTTGGCCTGATATGTATGGTTTGAATTGTATCATCAAAACAACCACTTGGAGTTTTTATGCTTAATTTTACCTGATAAGTACCTGTATCAGCAAATTGGTAAACCGGGTTTTGTTCGGACGAAGTATCGTTATTAGCGCTAAAATTCCAACTCCATGAATCAATACTGCTATTAGTTATATCAGTAAAACTTACATCGTTGCCAAAGCATTCATTACTCCATGTGAAATCTGCTACCGGATTAGATTGCAATTCATAGGGTATTGTAGTATTTGAAGTACAACCACTATCGGAAACAACATTTAATTCAAAATTATATGTTCCTGGTAATGCAAATGAATGAATAGGATTCTGTACAGTAGAATTATTTGAACCATCATCAAAATTCCATTCCCAAGAAGCAACACCGTTGTTTGATAATGTTGTATCAGTAAAATTAATTGGATTAGCAATACATCTATCACCAATAGTAAATCCTGCATCAATTTTATAAACATTAAATATTAAAGTAGTATCAGCTACACAACCTGACCAATCTCTTTCAAAATGATAGTAAATTGTATCATGATTAAGGTGTGCTTTTGCAGGATCGTAAATATAAGATGAACCATCAAAACTTAATGGATTATCAAAACCTGTTGGATTAAACGAAAATGAACCATCTGATAATTGAGGCACAGAAATTTGAAAATTAGCATCATCATTACATAAATTATAGTCTTCAAATCCAAAAATACTATATGTTTCTATTTTATCAATAGATATTATTTCTTCATGAATAAATTTAGAAACTCCATTTTCGCCAATATAGTGATATTGGATAGTG
>JAADFW010000008.1 GCA_013152655.1 Chlorobiota bacterium | reverse complement strand
ATGGATATTGCATTGTGCTCGCATACTAAAGGAAATAACTATTTGGAATACGCAGGGGCTTATCGTCCGTTAATTCATGTTTCGGGCGATATTATTACTAAAATACGATCAACAAAACGCTCGATTGGTGGAGCACAAAAAATTGAAAAATCTGATTTTGTAAACAATAAAATTGAGATAAAAAAAGGTGATATTTTTTATGCTTTTTCCGATGGCTATGCCGACCAGTTTGGTGGGCCTAAAGGACGTAAGTTTATGATGAAAAACTTGTTGTATGAATTAAAAAATATTCAACATTTACCAATGAACGAGCAAGGAGACTATTTAAAAGAAACAATTGAAATATGGATGAAAAACTACGATCCTATATACAACCAAGTTGATGATATTTTACTTATAGGTGTGCAGTTTTAAATTTTTTATCTCCTCCAAATATTTACTGTTTTACTCTCATATCAGGTAATTTTTAAGCAAACTCAGAAGTTTATACAATACTTTCAGGCATAAAATGTAATATTTGTTATTTATTTTATCTTATTTCCATTTTTCTTATATAATTCAACATATTCCCTGTCACTTATCAAAATATGATGGTTTATCCAGGTTTGAATAAAATCTATTGTTTTGGCGTATATTTTTATATTATCGTGTTTAAAATCGTTTTTTAAAATATCAATTTCAGCAATAAATTTTTGATGCGATTTGATATGTGATTTTTGTTCCGGATAATTAAACTGTTTAAAAAAGTTTTCTTCAAAACTAAAATGTTGCTGAGCATATTCTATCAATCCCTTAAATACAGACAGGATAACTTCTTTCCCTTTTTTTTGCATCAATCCGGCATACAATTTATTAGCAATATCAATTAATTTTTTATGCTGATTGTCAATTGATTCTATACCTAACTTATAAGTGTCATTCCACTCAATTAGTTGATTTTTATTATCAGTAGGAATAAACTCTTTCTTATAGCCCGGCTCACTTAAATTTTTTTCTAATTCATTAATTCTATTTTTATAAAAAGCTTCATTTAAAGCAAATTCTTCCATTAATTCGTTTCGTTCGTTCTCAAAACGTTTTTCATTATAAATATCCTTAATAAACATGGTATAATTAATTTCAGAACTTAATTTACTCTCTATTACAGCTATTTCAACAGGTGTTATATGTCCTTTTTTATTCTTTATACTAGCATTAAAATTTAGTGTTTTTGATTTTCTTAATGTCTTAAGTTGATCAAAAAATGTACTGAAAGTATAATCGAGTAATAAATAATCTTTAATGTTGTTTCCTTTTAAATCTTCTGCTAAATTGCCTGTTAACTGTTGCGAAGAAATATTAGAAAAACCTATAACTCCTTTTTCATTAAAAGTAATTACTGCATTAAGGCTTTTTTCTAATATTTTGCTAATGGCAAATTCACGCTTTATCAATTGATTTATTTTTGCATCATTCTCCGTTTTGAGTTTTTCTATTTCATTTTGTTGTTTTAGCTCTTTCATTTCAAGCATCTTTTTTATTCTTTCCAGTTCGCTTACGTTAAATTTTAAAACTTCATCATTGGCTTTAATTTCTTTAATTTTGTTTTTTAAATCTGCTTCTTGTAATTTTTTTGAGGTAATATTTGATACAATTACAAGAATTTTTTCTACTTCCCCATTATCGTTTTTTACGGGGGTGTACGATTCGTTTAACCATACATCATTGCCATTAACAAAATAATGGGCTTCTTTAATTAAATGCAGCCCGGTATTAAGCTTACTCCAGAACTTATCATATTCACCTTGTGTGTTAAAATTTAAATGCGATAATTGTTTGTGTTTTTTGTTAATTATATCAGCCTGATTATGAAACCCCATCCATTTAATATATATTGAATTGGCATTTATTATTTTACCGCTTAAATCTAACTGGTAAGTGCCAAGGGTATAATTAATTGCATTAAATAAGCCGGTTAGTTCCTGCTCACGCCTTTCTGTTTCTTCTTGTGTTGCTTGCATCTCTTCAAGGTTTTGGCGAAGCTCTTCGTCTTGCTGCGAAAGCCTTTCTGATTGCTCTTGCGATTCGCTAAGAAGTTTATCAGTGTTTATTTTTACTTTAATTTTTATTAAGGTTGATGCGTAAATAGAGGCTAAGTCTTCTATAAACTTTAGTTCATAATCTTTAATTTCTTTGAATGAAGCTAATTCAATTACGCCAATTACTTTTTCATCGTATAAAGCAGGAATCAATAAAAGGCTTTTGGGGTTTCCTTCGCCCAATCCTGAAGTTACTGTAATATATTCATCCGGTATTTCAGTTAAATATATACTTTTTTGTTCTGTAGCACATTGGCCTATTAAGCCAACATTCGGCTCAATGGCTTTTTGTATGTATTTTCTTCGGTTATAACCATGAAAAACTATTAAATTAAATTTGGTTTTTTCTTCATTTAAAATAAATATACCTCCCTGGTTAGCAGACATGTAATCAATAATAAACTTGAGAACAGCATACGACATTTCTTCAATACTTTTGTACGAATCGCGCAAAAGTCCACTAAATTTTGCTAATCCGTCTGATGCCCAAATGCGCTGATTTTCTAAAACCCTGTGTGCTTTTTTTTCTTTTTCGGCTAACCTGAATTTATCGCGCATGTTCATTAATGAGTTATTTAATATATCGTCTTTCCCCGATAATTGGATCGACACATCTAAATTTCCTTCGCTTAATTTTTTTATTAATTGCGATGCATTGTCTAACTTGCTTAATAATTTATTTATTGAACCGGCTATTGCTCCAAATTCATCTCTTTGTTTAAAGTATAATTTTTGTGTAAAAATTCCCTCTGAAATTTCTTCTGAAATATTCTTTATCTTTTTTACCGGGTCGAAAAAGTAAAATTTAGCCAGTATTAATCCGGCAAATAATACAAAAAGATTAATAATCAGGTACCACATTCTGGCTCGGTCGCTCTCTTTTCTTGCTAAAAGCATTTTGTGGTAATAATAACGGTACAGTTTGTCGTTAATGTTAAAAAATGACGTGGTGTTTTCTTGTAAATAAAGCAGGTCATTTTTTATTGAACCCCTTAATTTTGTATTGTTTCCTTTTATTGTGTGTGTTTTGCTTATTCTAATTTGTAAGTTTTCAATATGACTTTTGTATTTTTCCCATGTTTTTCCAACTTCATTTAATATTTGTAAAGCCTTGCTGTTGTTAGTATTGTGAAATTGGAATGTTCGTTTTTTTACTATAATCTTTCCACTATTTAATTTTTGCAAGTTATTTTCGTACTCATTTATAGTTTTTTTTAAAGCAATGGGTTTGTAATTTTTGAAATCTTTGAAACCGGTTGAGAGAAACGCAATGCGTTGAGATAAAGATTTGTTTTTTGCCGTAGTCAGAAGAATTGAAACATATTGTTTTTCTTTAAATCTTATTGTTTCAACTAACCCGAATGAGAAAAGAATAAGTATAATTAGAAAAATGAAGTATATCCTGATTTTTGAGCTAATTGAAAACGAGAGATTTTTATACATACTTTGTAATTATGAAAAAAACAAATTAAAGCATTAAATGCCTAAAACAAAGCAATCTAAATAATTTAACTTTGGCTTAACGTATTTAAATTCGGATATATTTTTATTGTAAATAGTATTTATATTGAAAATTTTAATCCGTCGAAAGCCAGGAAAACATTAGAAGGCAGTAATTTTGAAACTTCGTCATACTTACCCATTAAATGACTAATATGGGTTAGATAGGCTTTTTTAGGTTTTAGTTCTTCTATCATACTTAGGGCTTCTTCAAGATTAAAATGCGAAATGTGTTTTTTCTTTCTTAATGCATTAATTACTATTATTTCCGACCCTTTTATTTTTTCCTTTTCTGTTTCAGAAATATAGTTTGCATCTGTTATATAAGTAAAATCTCCAATTCTAAAGCCAAAAACCGGCAGTTTAAGGTGCATAACTCGTATTGGGATAATAGGTATTTTATTAATAAAAAATGTTTTGTTTTCAATTGATTTTAGATTCATTTCCGGAATACCGGGATATTTTACTTTTGAAAAGACGTAGTAATAATTATTCTTTATTGATTCCTGAACTCTTTTTTCAGCATAAATATCCATTGCCTTTTTTTGTAAATAATTAAAAGAGCGAATATCATCTAACCCGGCAATATGGTCGCGATGCTCGTGAGTTAATAAAATGGCATCTAATTTTTTAACATTTTCACGTAATAGCTGTTGCCTGAAATCAGGCCCGGCATCAATAACTATAACCGTATTATTTGTTTCAATTAAAACAGAGCTTCTTAACCTTTTATCTTTGTTGTTTGTTGACTTACAAGTATCGCAATTACATGCAATTACCGGTACTCCCTGCGATGTTCCTGTTCCTAAAAAGGTTATTTTCATTTTTGCTGAATATAAATAATTGTACTTTCAATTTCAAACAAAAATATTAAATATATAGATAGTTCATTTACTATTATCTATTTTTACAAAAACATAACAATTATGCCCGGCAAATTATATTTAATTCCAACCACCCTCGGCGATTCTGATTTTAAAAATGTAATTCCTGATTATGTAATGGAAGTTTTAAATCAAATTACCCATTTTATTGTTGAAAATGAACGAACGGCAAGGCGCTATTTAATAAAGGTGAAAATTAAGCATAAAATTGATGATTTGAGTTTTTATATTATTAATAAGCATACTAAGCCCAATGAAATTTCAGATTATTTATTGCCTTTAATGGATGGCGAAAATATGGGAATTATTTCGGAAGCTGGCGTTCCGGCTATTGCTGACCCGGGATCTGAGATAGTTAAATTAGCACATCAAAAATCGATAGATATTATTCCATTGGTTGGTCCCTCATCAATTATTTTGGCCTTAATGGCATCGGGCATGAATGGACAAAATTTTGCATTTAACGGTTATTTGCCAATAAAAAGCCATTTGAGAATTAAAAAAATTAAGTTTTTTGAAAACAGGGCATTGCGCGAGCATCAAACACAAATTTTTATTGAAGCACCATATAGAAATCATCAGCTTTTTAATGATTTTCTAACTGCTTGCAATAAAAATACAAAGTTGTGCATAGCTTATGACTTAACACTGCCCGGTGAAAAAATTACTACTTTAACTATTGAACAATGGAAGAAAGTAAAACCTGATTTTAATAAAAAGCCGGCTATTTTTTTAATTTATATTGAAAACTGATTTCTAAAAGCCACTAATCACTATTTTTTTACTTACCACATCATTCCCGTTAGTAAATCTCAGGAAATACATTCCGGGATATAAACTGTTTACATTAATTTGGTGCGAAAACATTGTTTGTGTATTACTGAATTTTTTCTTGTAAACTAATTCTCCGTTAAGGTCTATTAATTCTAAGATTATATCTTCAGGGTTTATGTTTTGCAAATCAAGAATAATATAGCCATTTATAAGGGTAGGATTAATAAATAAAGTTTTTTCGGGAGATATAATAGTTGTATCGGCAATTCCATAAGCTTTAATGGTTAAATCAACTTGTCTTACCGAATCACTCTGGTCATTACCCATGGCAAACCAGTATATTTCTTCAGCACTAATCCATGACACATTCCTTTCAATTTGTGGATCGGCAAAAACTTCTCCGTCTTTTTCTATTAATTTTTCAGACGGGATAGGGTAATTATATCCGGGAGTTTTGTATTTAACTTCAACATAAAAAGTATTGCCTTCTAAAACTTTTATAGTGTCGGTTAATGGAAAAACATAGTGTCCGGGAAATTCGCATTCCAGGTTGTTTAATTCTGAAACCAGTCCGTACAATTTATTGCCGGTTTTCCCCAAATATATTTTTATTTGCAAAGTTGTATTCGATGCATTAACATAAGTTCCGACATCTGTTATTTTTTGTTTTCCTGAAGCTGTAAATTTGGTCAACCCGTACGCTGTATCGCTTTGAAAACCTGTATTTGATAACCATCCTAATTCGTCATACATATAAATATTTGCGTATTTGTCAGCCGGTAGTTTTGTTGGAAAAATTGCACTGCTTGTTAGTACTTTTTTATCATAATACGAAATATAAAAATAACCATCTGCTCCCCAATCTGTTCCCCAACTGTTTTTTGCAAGCCAGGCACCTGTTTTATAAAATATCCTCTTATTATCGTTCCAGCCAACTAATAAAACCGCATGGTTAACTTCGCTTCCAAAACGATAATAATAAGAACTACTGGTTTCAAAGTAATCGGGGTTTCCATCTTCCATGTACATGCTGGCATAAACGCCTCCGTATTTTAATATGCTTTGTTTAATAATATCTTTATCGTCAGGTAAATAACGTGCTTCCGGTACATAAGCAATAGAAGGCAATCCTTCGTCGCATTCAGCCCATGAATTTGAATTATAAGAATCGTTTTGTTCACTTACCGGGCCAAGCCTGCTAAAAAAATAGGAAGAAGCAACAAGTTCATTTCCAAAATTACAAGTTCCGGTACCAGGTAAACTAAATTGTTGGCAAGTTCTCATATTTTGCTCCGAGAGGTCATATTCAGGCAACCCCATATGCATCCAACAGGATTCTAAAACAGCTAACGAAGTAAAATTCCAACAACTGCCGCAGCGCAACTGGTCTTTAACTGAACTTACCCAGTTAGAATCACGTAAGTCGTAAGTGGCCGGCAAATCATAAGTTTGTTTTAATTTATTTGTACTGAAATGTGCTTTTACCGGAGCAGGAATATATCCATAATTATTAGACAAATTTCCGGTTTTTAAACTTGTGTAAAAGTTTAAAAACGATTCATTTATAGGTTCCGTTTTCTGAACCTGAGAAAAGGAACTCGAAAATATAAAAAAGGATAAAGAAAGAATTATTGTTGATTTTATCATATATGTATCTGTTATGTAAAACTACTTTTAAAGATACAAAAAATAAAAAAAGGCCAAATATTTTTATACCCGGCCTTTAATATTTTATTTAATTGTGAATAAAAAGTGTAAGTTGTTAAGGATGTTATAAGCCAATTACACTTAATCCTTGTTCCCAAACAACATCAATAGGTATATTTTTTTCCTGAAGTTTATCTAAATCTTTTTGCAATTCTTCACCAATTACAGCTTTTTCTTCCATAAGCTTAGTAACTCTTTCATAGTCTCCATCGCCTTGTATTGTAAGAATTAAATTAGATAATGAATTCATTGCTTCCTGCATTTTAGTAAAATCAATACTATATGTTCCGTCTTCGTTTTTGGTAAAGGCTTCTTTTTCTTTAAAATAGTTGAAGCGTAATAAATTAGCTTTTCCGTGGGCACTGGAAGCTCCAAAACGAATTGACCTGAAAATACTGGCCATAAAAGTTACATAATTATCCATTAAATCGCCTTGTAATTCACCCTGTTCATTTAATCTGGTAACCATATACAAACCAAGAATATCTGCTTTTCCTTCTTCAAGTGCTGAATATTTTTCTTTTAAAGCGTCTCTTACGGTTCCTTTTCCGTCAATTGTATTTTTTATGCCCAAACCGTGAGCTACTTCATGAAACATAGTATTGGCAAAAAAAGCATCGAATTTAATATGCTGACGCTGGTTGGCTGATATTAAAACATCTGAAATAGGTATTAAAATATTGTCAAATTTTGCTTTCATAGCATTTTTAAGCTGTAAACGCCTGCTCCCTTTTGCCAGTTGTACTTTTTCGTCGTTAGGTAAATTAATGGCAATAGTTTTGCTGCCTGCATTACAATCGCCTGCATAATAAATAACATCGTATGCGCCAAGGTCTGAATTTTTTCCCGGAACTTCCGCTTTATATTTAGCATCAACCGGAAGGCCTTTTTGCAAGTCAGGAAGCATAGAAGCATATTTTGCCAAACGTTCGCTCCAGTTTTTATCTTTAATTAAAATATAAGCTTCATGAGCCGATTTTGCTCCAAACAGAGCATCTTCGTAATTTTCAATTGGGCCAACAACAAAATCAATAGTATTGGTTTTCATATCCATCCAGGCCATATCGCTGGCAAAATAGTCGTCGGTTAAAAATGCTTCTGCACGCAGGTTTAAATATTTTTTTAATCCTTCATCTTCGGCTAGCCCGGCAGCTTTTTTAAGTAACTCGGCAGCTTTCTGAATCTTTTCTGCAAAAGCAACATGATAAGGAATACTCTCTAACTGGTTGCCTTTTCTTCTAATTAAAGTATATTGACTAAGTTTAGAGTCATCGTTAAATGCTTCAAATTCTTCTTTAGTCATATCTTGCGGATAAAAATTAGCGCCAAGTGGTTTTTCTCCATACCCGGGCAAAAAAGGTGCATTTCCGTTTAAGCGGTCCCAGGGGCCGTAATTAATTTTTATATATTGTTTTTGAATATCGTTTGCTGCCTTGTTTAATATTTCCTCTTTGCCTCCATAGGCTTCTTGCCAATAAATATCGTCAATAAGTTGAGAAATCTGAAATAGAATCGGTAACATTAATTTTTCATTTTCTGTAAGAACACTTAGGTCAGTCGTTAATTTGAATTGAACATAACTGTCCACTTTTTGTTTAAGTGCCATAGTTGTAGAATCAAGAGAATTATGATTTTTGTTTTCTGAATTTTGAACACAACCGGCAAATGAAATTGCAAAACCGGCTATAATGCTAAATATTAATAAATTACGCAACATGAGTTAATGTTTTAAGAGGTTAAAAAAATAGTGATGCAATTTACTATATTTTAATAAGAATACTTTAATAAAAATGAAATGTATCCTGTAAATTATGTCATTAATAATTTGCCTTGCTATTTTATAGCCTTTGTTAGTGTAGTCACCAACAAGTTTTTTTAAAAAACATTAAAATTATTCTTACTGATAATCAGCGAATTAACAAAATTGTTGAAAAAAAAGTGCAAAAACAGGGTAAGATTTTACTAAAAAAGGAAACATTATATATAGAAGCGGATGAAAAAGAAGCAGGAAAATTTGAAAGTTTTTCATTTTGTTACTTCAATACAGAGCGGAGTGAAAAGCCACCTGATTTCCCTATTGTCATGCCGGACGAAAGTGAGGCATTCCTACGGTAAATCAGGAGTTTACTTTTTGCTGTGGCTCGTTCGGAAAGACAGAAATATGAAGGTTTTAAAAAAAATAACGATATCACGATTATAGTATAAGCAATATGACAATTTTTTAGACAACCTCATTTAATTATTAATTAATTAAAACAACATTTTTAATGCATAAAAAAGGCCTTATCTATACAATATTTATAGTTTGTTCTATTAGTAATTTATTTTCTCAACAGAATAATAATCAAATCAGAGCAATTAAAAATATATATTCTACTCAATATTTAAACCAGAATAATTACCGAAAAGATAAATCTAATGTTTGGGATAACAATAATTATTTTTTCTGTGAACCCAATTCTCTTAATAAAACAAAAAATCAAAAAAAACAGGTTAAGGTTGATTTTACTTTTACCTTTGATCTGCCCTATCCTTCCATATATATGGTTAGTAGCGATACTTATTATTGGACGGAGTTTAACTTCATTAATCCTTACAAAGCTCATTATACAATTGATGAAGGGGAATATGATGTTTTAATCCAGTTTAAGTACGATAGTTCAATAACTATTATTACATATCGTTTTGTTATACATAACAACATTCAAGTTGATTCTTTACATACTACACTATTTGTTAGTCAAGAACAAGCCAATAAAACTATTTTATTTAAGGGAGTAGATGCAAACAATAATATTTTATGGGGAAAACAAAATTATCATAACGAATATTGGATTGTTTTTAACCCGGAAAACAGTTTTACAACTTATTATGCAGGTGTTGAATCTTTTGACAATGGATTTTATATTTCAGATTTATTTAATAGTGCTGAAATACTAATTAGTGAAATGATAATAGATACTAAAGAAAATAACGAAATATTAAACTTGCAACATAACGTTATTACTAAAATTCCTAATAATGTAACTGAAGTTACTAATTCGCCAGAAATTTACACAAAACAATACATTGAAATTAACCAGCCTGCAGGAAATGATTTACAAGATATTTATTTTAGTAATGTATTGTTAGAAACTAAAAATAACCATACTTCATCTGGCATTTATGCATTATGGAACTCTATTAGTTTTACAAATCAAAATAAATGGGAAGGGATATTCTATTTAACGCCGGATTATAATTCACATTATGCAAATTCAATTATTTCAATTTATAATAATGGTTATAATCTTACTTTTTATAGGTCTTTTAACAACAGCTTTACTATTTTTAGTTCCCAACTCCCAACAGCTGATTTGTATTTATCTCCTAATAATGATACTACTATTTTAGGCAAAGGACTAATGTATTTTAAAAATAACTTTAATAATAACTTAACTGATAATTATTATATTGACATTTCACCGGAGCTTTTTTCATATATGAAGGATGAACATTACTTACAAAATAATGAATTTGTTTTTAACCTATACGACAGCACCGGGCAATTAATAAAATCAACTAATACCGGATGGGATGTTACTCAAAAGTATTATACGCCAGCAGGTAAATATACTGTTGAATTTACAGATACAAACTA
>JAADFW010000007.1:37758-44789 GCA_013152655.1 Chlorobiota bacterium | reverse complement strand
AATCCGATCTATTTTTTTCTTAAGAATTAAATTTTTGCTTAAACTCATTGATTTTGTTTTAAACATTGTTTTGTCAGTTATTCATACTTTTATTAAACCACGAAAATGCAAAAAAGAATTATTTATTGAATATGTAAATCTAATAGATGAAGAAACTGAAAGTTTTATTAATACTAAAAACAGCAGTTTAAGTTTCAGAAATAAAAACATGTTAGAATGGATTATTAATTATCCATGGATAATTACAATTAAATCAGAAGATTCGTTTAATTCAAAATATCAATTTTCATCAGTTGCCAATTCATATCAAATGTTATGTTATAAAATATATAACAATAATAGAGATTTGATAGCATTTATTATGCTAAAAGAAAGAGATCGGATTATTGATATTCCCTATGCGTTTATTGAAGATGGTTATAATTCTAATGTTTTGAACATAGTAATAAAGCAAGCTTTTAAGATGCATGCAAAAACAGTAACCATTTATCATAAACAGTTGGTAAATGAAATAGAAAATAAATCTGGCTTTCGTTTTTTTCTTCGAAAAATGAATCGTAACTATTTTGCCACTGATGCAATGTTTGAAAAAATAAAAAATAATAATAAAATTGATTTTCAGGATGGTGATGGCGACTGCGCTTTTACATAAAATATTTGTTGTTTTACATTAAAATTAAATTTATCAAATACAAAATGAAATATATTATTTTAAAAATTTGCACGTTCATATTTGTTATTCTTTTAATTAACCCGGGTTATGCACAACCGCCAATACCAGATATATATAAAGATTTAGTATTTGACAACAATGGAACATTGCACTATCAAATAAGTACAGGTTACATTCCTGAGTTCACCCGTGAGGAAGGCTATACTTTAGAGAAACTTACCGGAAGCCCAAAAGGAAATAAGACAGGTATATCTTTCAACTTTAAAAGTAAAAATTTAAATGGATTATTATATTACGGATTCATTCCATATGGCGATTCTAAGCATCCTTATCCTGTATATTTTAGAAATAGTTCAATTATAAGTAACGGGAATACTTTTATTGATATTCTTACAAACCTTTCGGGAAAATATGATATGATTGGTTGGGAAGCAAAAGGTGCCGGAACAATTGGCTACAGGATTGTAAATGAAAAAGGTGAATTTTTGTACGATGGAAAAGTTTCTTTTAAAGGTAAAGGCCCGTTTGAAATAAGCAATACGATTATTGAAGGCCCTTTTATTAATCTATTAGGTTCTGATAGTACCGTTATCTCATTTACAACTAATTACAGGTCAATTTGCAAAATACTAGTTAATGACAATGAATTTTCAGATATAAAAAAAACAAAAAATCATGTCATTAAAATTTCAGGCCTTTTACCCGATACTAAATATGATTATTCAGTTGTATTGCCTGACGAGGAAAAACAAACCTATTTTTTTAAAACTGCTCCAATTAAAGGTTCAAAAAAGCCATTTGTTTTTTCTTATTGCAGTGATTCAAGAAACGGAAACGGAGGTGGCGAACGTAATTTAAACGGAACTAATGTTTATATGATGAAAAAAATAATGGCTGTTTCAAATTATAAACAAGCAAGTTTTATGCAGTTTACCGGTGATTTAATTGACGGCTATTTATTAAACGACAAAGAAGAAGACTTGCAATTTGCCAATTGGAAAAGAGCCGTTGAACCTTTTGCACATTATTTTCCTGTATATGCCGGAATAGGAAATCATGAGGCTATGCTATATACCTTTATTGACACAAATGGCCAACTTATTAGAATTGACAAATTTCCTTTCAGTAAATATTCAACAGAATCAGTTTTTGCACGAAATTTTGTTAATCCCCTAAACGGCCCACAAAGTGAAGACGGAGCTTATTATGATCCTAATAAAAATAAAAAAGACTTCCCTCCTTATAATGAAACAGTTTATTATTATGAATATGCTAATATAGCTGTTGTAGTTCTTAATTCGAACTATTTATACGCTCCTGAATTAAATAAATACACAAACATTGGCGGTAATCTACATGGCTATATAATGGATAACCAATTAAATTGGCTAAATAGTACCCTTCAAAAATTTGAAAATGATTCGTTAATTGATCATGTTTTTGTTAGCATACATACGCCTCCTTTCCCAAATGGAGGGCATATAACTAACGATATGTGGTATAGTGGAAATAATACTCCCCGTCCATACATTAATGGCATACCTGTAAAAAAAGGAATTATTGAAAGAAGAGATGAATTTTTAGATATTATATGCAATAAATCGACAAAAGTAGTTGCTTTGCTTACAGGAGATGAACACAATTATAATCGGCTTCTTATTAATAAAAACATGAAAAAATACCCTTCAGGTTGGGAAAAAGAACAGTTAGCAATTAAAAGAAGTATTATTCAAATAAATAATGGTGCAGCAGGTGCACCTTATTATGCACAGGAAAATGCTCCCTGGACAGAATACGTTTCGGGTTTTACAACGCAAAATGCAGTTGTTTTAATACATGTTGATGGTAAAAAAGTTAGTGCGGAAGTAATTAATCCTGATACGCTTGAAACAGTTGACAGCTTTGTGATTACAGAATAATTTGTTTAAATTTTACTAATAATTAGGCATTTTGTAATTAATACTGCCCAATATCATTGATAAAATCCATATTTTCTTGATAAGTACTATCCATTTCGTAAATTTGTTCTAACTGAAGAGTTTCATAGTTTGTTAAAAAAAACGGATTATGAAGATAAAAGTCCTCAAAATTTTCAAATTCTGTGTTCAAATAATGAGTTCTGATTTCATTCTCAAAATTTTCCAGTTTAGTTTTTATTTCCTTATTCATAATATCACAAAGTTTTTAAGTTAATTTCCTTCTGTCTGTAGTATAGACGTAGCAAGTGTCTAAAAGGTTGTGTAGTAAAAAAATAAAAACGATGTTTTTACATAAATATTAACAATTATTATTGGAAAGAATTAAAAATATTGACAAGAGTCAGGAAACTTGAAAAAATACGGCTACTACGAACTAATACTTAATTATTAAAAGTAGTTTGCCGGTTTTAATAAAATTGAATCATCAATATTCACCGGACAAATTATTGAAATCTATAATCTCCTCTCTTTCAGCTTCATTTATTAATTTCCCATCAAAACAACGGTACGTTTTTGCCTGGTATTTTTTCAATAAGGTATAATTATGTGTGGCCATAATAACAGCTCTGCCACTTTTGCTAATTTCAAAAAGCAAATTAATAATATCTTCTGAAGTGGCCGGGTCCAAATTTCCGGTAGGCTCATCAGCCAGTATTATATCAGGATTATTTAACAAAGCCCTGGCAACAACAATTCTTTGCTGCTCACCACCTGAAAGCTGATGTGGCATTTTATAATCTTTATAAACTAAGTCAACTTTTCCTAAAACTTCCTTTATTCGTTCGTTCATAACATTTTTCTTTTTCCAGCCTGTGGCTTTCAACACAAATAACAAATTATCATGAACTGTTCTATCGGGCAATAATTGAAAATCCTGAAATATAATGCCAATTTTTCTTCGTAAATATGGAATTTGCCGACGCTTTAACTTTTTAATATTATAACCTGCAACTAATCCTATTCCATTTTTTATTGGTATATCTCCATAAATAATTCTTAACAAACTTGATTTGCCACTTCCGGTTTTTCCAATTAAATAGACAAACTCACCTTTTTTTAAAGTTAAATTTACATCAGAAAGAATTAGATTGTCATTTTGGAATACATCAACATTTTCTAAAGCAATTATAGTATCTAAAGCCATTACAAATCAATTTTTGTTAACACTCCGTACGTGAGTTTATTAATTATTTCTTTAACTTTTTCACTTGATATATCTATTTCCAATTTACTTAGTGCACTCATAGGCTTATCAGCCCTGCAATGACAAACCAGCACAAAATTGTCGTCTCTAATTTGAATATAATCAGGAATTTTAGCGGTACCTTTTGTTTTAATTATATACATATATTATTTATTTACCGGTAAAACTACAAAATATGTGTATATACATAAAATCAAACTCTTCAATTATTCTAATATTTATAAAATTCGCTTCATTTTTATATTCATTAAGCGGATTAAATATATTATTTATCCAAAAACGAAGCGAATTTAAAAGAGCACATACCAGCAAACTGCTTTTTGAGGCAGAATTCTTTAAATCGAAGGTTCATATAATATAAATAACTGGCTATCTGATTATTACAGCTTAATTTAAAAATATTAGGTAAACAAAAGTTATTTTTTGCAATAAAAAATAATTAAAGAATGTAAGTTATTTACAATCGGTTGGAAATTAACAACATAATGTTAATTAAAAAGTTAATTATTTTCACTACACTAACTCTAATATACTTAACTTTAACAGCTATTTTTCATCATATTAATTTTGATACTTGTTTAAATAGCATATTAAATAAAATTATGGTTTTAACGTTAATCAAATAATATATACAAAACTCTATAAATTTTAAACGGATGAGATTAAAACTAATATATAAATTTTTCTTAAGCTTTATAATTTTGGCCATTCCTGTATTTATGTCTGCACAAAAATCTGCTATTTACACAGATGCTGACAGAGATTATAAATTAGCTACTGAATTATTTAACAAACAAAAATTTGTTTCTGCACAAGTCTTATACAACAAAATAGTTGAAAATTATGAAGAATCGTATTCAGATATAAAAACTGATGCAGAGTATTATTCAGCATTATGCGCTTTAGAATTGTTTAATGATGATGCAGAGTATTTAATTGCCCAGTTTATTGTTAACCATCCTGAAAGTCCCAGGATTAGAATGGCAAATTTTCAAATGGGTAAGTTTCAGTATAGGATGAAAAATTATACTGAAGCCTTAAAATGGTTTAAAAAAGTTGATAAATACGACTTAAATAATGACGATTTAGCAGAATACTATTTCAAAGTAGGTTATAGTTATTTTGTCCAAAATAATATTCCGGCAGCTTCTAAAGCATTTTATGAAATTAAAGATGGCGGTTCAAAATTTTCAGCACCGGCAATGTACTATTATTCACATATTGCCTACGATAAAACTAATTATGAAACTGCTTTAGAAGGATTTTCAAGTTTGTCTAATAACGATATTTTTGCTTCAGTAGTTCCATACTATATTTCTCAAATATATTATTTACAGGAAAAATATGACAAACTTTTAAATTATGCTATAAACTTTATAGATTCTGCGTCTGCAAAAAGAGCACCCGAAATTGCACGTATAATTGGTGAAGCTTATTACAGAAGTGATAAATTTAAAGAAGCAATTCCCTACCTGGAAAAATATAAGGAAGAAGCTTCTTCTTATAGCCGTGAAGATATTTATGAATTAGCCTTTTCTTATTATAGCAGTGGAAAATTTTCAAGAGCAGTTAAATATTTTCCATCTATTACTAATGTTAACGACCAATTAACTCAAAATGCTTATTATCATTTAGCTGATTGTTACCTGCAAATGAATGATAAAAAAAATGCAAGGCTTGCCTTCTTTTCAGCTTCTCAGCTTGATTTTAATATGAAAATAAAGGAAATTTCAATGCTCAATTATGCAAAATTAACTTATGAGCTAGCCTTCTCTCCTTTTAATGAAACAATTACAACATTTGAAAAATTCATAAAAGAATTTCCTGAATCAAAAAGAGTGGATGATGCATACAATTACCTTGTTGATGTTTATCTCACTTCTAAAAACTATAAAGATGCACTTATTTCTATTGAAAAAATAAATGATAAAAGTCCCGAAATATTAAAAGCATACCAAAGGGTAACATATTTCAGGGGCTTAGAACTCATCAATAATTTGCAATATGCAAAAGCAATAAAAATATTAGATAAATCATTAAGTGTACAACAATTTGACAAAAACATAAAAGCAGAAGCACTATACTGGAAAGCAGAAGCATATTATAAATTAAAAAAATACAATGAAGCTATTGACACATACAAAGAGTTTCTTTTAACTCCCGGAGCTTTTCTTCTTCCTGAATTTAAACTTGCTTATTATAATTTAGGTTATTCATATTTTAAGAAAAAAGATTATAACGGGGCACTATCATGGTTTCGAAAATTTGCTGATAATGAACCTAATAACAAGATTAAAGAACTTAATGATGCATACATACGTATTGGTGATATTTATTTTATTAATCGTGATTACAAAAGAGCAATTGAATTTTATGGCAATGCAGTTAGATTACATGCAACCGATTCTAATTATGCACTATTTCAGCAAGGATTTTCGTATGGATTATTAAAGAATAATACAGAAAAAATTATTAATTTAAAGAAAATACTTGAAGACACTGCTTCTTCTTATTACGACGATGCTTTGTTCGAAATTGCAAAATCATATATTGAAATAGATTCTCTGCAATTAGCTATTCAGAATTTTGAACAAATAGTGGTTAACTTTCCAAATAGCGATTATCTGAAAAAATCAATCTTGCAACTCGGGCTGCTTTATTATAATATTGATAAAAACCAGGAAGCTATTGCAATGTACAAAAGAGTAATTTCTGATTACCCGGGTAGCCAGGAATCAAAAGATGCATTACTTGGGCTAAAGAATATTTATGTTGATATGAATAATGTAGATGCATATTTTAAATATGTTGAAACATTAGGCGATATTGCAGATATCAGATATAGTGAGCAAGATTCATTAAGTTACCTTTCTGCCGAAAATCTTTATATTTCACGAAATTTTGAAGTAGCTAAGAAGCAATTCGATGACTATATACATAAATTTCCTGTTGGCAGCTTTGTTTTAAATGCATATTATTATAAAGCTGATTGTCAATTAAAACTCGACCAGACTGATGAAGCATTAAAATCGTTAAAATTTATTATTGAAAAACCTAAAAATGAATTTACTGAACCTGCATTATTAATATCATCATCATTGCATTTTGAACAGGAAGAATATGCAGAAGCAATTGAAGATTATGCTTTTCTTGAAAGTGTATCTGTTTCAAAAGC
>JAADFW010000007.1:0-37747 GCA_013152655.1 Chlorobiota bacterium | reverse complement strand
TTTATTAACTGCAAGATTAGGTTTATTACGGTCAACATATTTGCTTGAAGCATACAATCAAACTATTATAGCAGCTAATAAATTATACCATACAGAAAATGTTCCTGTTGAAATAATGAGAGAAGCACATTACAAAATGGCAAATTCATATTTAAAACTAAATGACCTGGATAACGCTCTGAAACAATTTAGAATATTATCAAGTGATGTAAGCGTTAAAGAAGGTGCTGAAGCAAAATACAGGGTTGCACAAATACTATTTAAAACCAATAAGTATCTTCAAGCTGAAGATGTAATTTTCAACTTCGAAAATACACCTTATCGTTATTGGCTGGCCAAGAGTTTTATAATTTTGTCCGACATATATAAAATAAATGATGATCTTTTTCAGGCAAAAGCTACATTAGAAAGTATAATTCAAAATTATAGTTCAGAAGATGATGAAATTGTGGAGATTGCTAAAGAAAAAATTGCAGCAATTGAAAAAATTGAAAATGACAGAATGCCCGGAAAATCAATTGATAACCTTGAAATAAATTTTAGTGGCAACAATCCGGAGTTTAACAATTTGTATGACAACGAATCAAAACAAAATACTGAAAATACGGATTCAAATATAGTCCCTGAAAAATCTGATACTTTGTTATTACCAAAAACAGATACTATATCAATTGACACAATAATACAAAAAACAGCACCAATCTCAAAAACCGATTCAATAATAAAATAACCATAAAATTAATAATAATAAGAACAATGAAACAACCTATATTTCCATTAAAGTTATTGATTTTAATCTCGCTTATATTTCTTTTATATAACCCCATATTTTCTCAGGAAGAATTAAAAAAAGAAGTTAGGGTAGTAAAACCATATGAAGCATCTATTTCTGATGCATATAAATTAAATATAATGCCAAAAATAGTTGACACACTTGAAGTATTGCCTGAATTTGAATATAAACTAAAATCATATCCGTTAAAAATAAACTATAATGTTGAACCAATTCATGCTGCAAAACTAATTGGCGAACCATTAAAGAAACTATATAACAGTTATTTTAAATTGGGATTTGGCAATTATTTAACTTCTTTAGTAGATATTTATTATGACAGTAAATATGCAAAAAAATACTCTTATCAAACCAATTTTAAGCATTTCTCATCATCAGGTAGAATTAAAAATGAAAAGGGACGGAAAATATTTTCAGGTTTTAGAGAAAATACATTGGATTTATCGGGAAAACGATTTTTAAAAGATAAAACACTTTCCGGAATTATTGATTACAAAAACAACAGTTACTTTTTATACGGTTATAATCCTGAAAAGACTTACTTTGTTTACCCCCCGTCAATAAAGAAAAATATGGACAAACAACAAATTAATGATATTGTTGGTAAAATACGCCTGGAGAGTAACTACCTTGACTCGTTAAATGCTAACTACGATTTGAGTTTAGCCTATGGATACATGCAAGATATAAACAAAATATCAGAACAAAATATTGATTTAAATGTTAAAATAAATTATTTTTTCGATAATGAATTTACCGGAATAGATTCTCGCATAGAAACTTACAATAAATCCATTGCAAACTCATCTGTTGTAAACAACCCGAAAATAGATAACCAGTTGCCTTTTGTAAATACATTAGTAAAATTTAATCCCTGGATAGGAGCATTTGGGCCAAAATGGCAAATAAAAGCAGGAGTAAATACATATTATGAATTAGAAGATACAAAATATCATTTTTACCCACACCTAAGCATACATTACAATGTAATAGATTACTTTTTTATTCCATATTTTGAATATCAGGGAAAAATAGAAATTAACAGTTTTAAAAAAATGCTATTTGAAAATCCATATTTTTTATTTCCGGTTAATGTTAAATCAACCGAATACAATAAAATAATTTCAGGTGGTGTCAGAGGAAATTTCAGTTCAAACATGTCATTTAATTTTAGAGTAAACTATTCAGACATTAAGAATATGTATTTCTATGTAAATGATACGGTACATTATAGTGAAAATTTGTTTACCGTTGAATACGATGATTTAAACCTTGTAAATTTTGTAGGCGAAATCTCTTACAAACAAGGTGAACGATTGAATTTTCTGATAAAAGGAAATTATAATTATTATGATTTAGACTCTTTACCATATGCCTGGCATAAGCCAAACTATAAAATATCGTTTAATACCCGATATAATATTAAAAATAAAATATTGGTCGATTTTAACGTTTTTGCAATAAGTAAAAGATATGTAAAAATATACAAACCCATTGAAAAAGCAGGCACACTTAATGGAATTGTAGATGTTAATTTAGGATTAGAATACCGCTACTCCAAAAAATTATCGGCTTTTTTAAAACTGAATAATATAGGTGCAATAAAATACCAGCAGTGGAATTATTATCCTACCGAACGATTTAATTTTATGGCCGGCATAACATACTCATTATAAAATGGTTCCGTTTATTTCCTGAAATACAATAATATTCTTCATTGAGTTTAAACTTAAGAAGTTAATAAATTTTTACTATTCAATAATTTGTTAAAAAATATGTTGATAAATTAGGCATTTTGAATTCTATAAAATGCTTAAAATACCCTTAAAATTAGTATCTTTGTTATTTAACCTGAATGATGAAATTTTCTATGTGCAGACGAGTTTTCTTTCCCTTGTTTTGAAGAAATATAACCCCGAAAATTATTTAATGAAAACAATAAAAGTTAATAATATAATATAATTATGAACGAAATTAATAAAGATCAGAATTTGAACGATATCAATGATTATTCAGCAAATAATATACAAGTACTTGAAGGCTTGGAAGCAGTACGTAAAAGGCCTGCAATGTACATTGGCGATGTAAGTACAAAAGGTTTACATCATTTAGTTTATGAAGTAGTTGACAACTCAATTGACGAAGCACTTGCCGGCCATTGTGACAAAATAAAAGTTACTATAAATGAAGATAAATCAGTAACGGTTGAAGACAATGGACGAGGTATTCCTACAGGGCTTCATGAAAAAGAAAATAAATCGGCCTTAGAAGTTGTAATGACCGTTTTACATGCAGGTGGCAAGTTTGATAAAGACAGTTATAAGGTTTCGGGTGGATTGCATGGAGTTGGAGTTTCATGCGTAAATGCACTCTCTATTCATTTAAGAGCCGAAGTACATCGTGAAGGAAAAATATTTATTCAAGAATATTCTGAAGGAAAACCCTTAGACAAAATCAAGGTTATTGGTGATTCTGATAAAACCGGAACAATAGTAACATTTAAACCGGATGATAAAATATTTACAACAACAGAATATAATTTCGAAATTTTAGCAACCCGATTACGTGAACTATCATTTTTAAATAAAAAAATTAATATCGGAATTATAGATAAACGCGAGAAAACAGAAGAAGGAAATTATCGTGAAGAAAATTTCTATTCAGAAGAAGGATTAAAAGAATTTGTTGAATTTATTGATCAAAACAGAGAAAAATTAATTGAAGAAACTGTGTATATTGAAACCAATAAAAATAATATGCCAGTAGAAATTGCACTTCAGTATAATACTTCATTCTCCGAAAATATTCATTCATACGTAAATAATATTAATACTATTGAGGGAGGAACGCATCTAACCGGTTTCAGAAGAGGATTAAGCAGAACTTTAAAATCTTATGCAGAAAAAAGCGGAATGCTGGCAAAACTAAAGTTTGATATTAGTGGCGACGATTTTAGAGAAGGATTAACAGCCGTTGTATCAGTAATGGTTCAGGAACCTCAGTTTGAGGGACAAACTAAAACTAAGTTAGGTAATTCTGAAGTTAGTGGAGCTGTTGATCAGGCAGTAAGTCAGTTATTGGCCAACTACCTTGAAGAACATCCAAAAGATGCAAAAACAATTGTACAAAAAGTTATTTTAGCTGCTACAGCGAGGCATGCTGCCAGAAAAGCCAGGGAATTAGTTCAAAGAAAAAATGTCCTTTCGGGTTCAGGACTACCCGGAAAATTAGCCGATTGCTCTGAAAGAGACCCGGCTGTTTCTGAAGTATTTTTAGTAGAGGGTGACTCTGCCGGAGGTACTGCCAAGCAAGGCAGAGACAGAAAATTTCAAGCTATTCTACCATTAAGAGGTAAAATTCTTAATGTAGAAAAAGCAATGAGGCATAAAGTATTTGATAATGAAGAAATAAAAAATATTTTTACCGCTCTTGGTGTTTCAATTGGAACTGAAGATGACAACCATGCTACAAACCTGGAAAAACTACGATATTATAAAATTATTATTATGTGTGATGCGGATGTAGATGGCAGCCATATTGAAACACTGATAATGACATTTTTCTTTAGGTATATGAAAGATTTAGTTACCAGAGGCCATCTTTATATTGCTACTCCACCCCTATATTTAATTAAAAAAGGGAAAACACAGAAATATTGCTGGACAGAAGAAGATAGAATGAAGTTAGTTGAAGAATTGGCTGTTAATGGAAAAGATTCAGGAATCCACATTCAGCGATACAAAGGTTTAGGCGAAATGAATGCAGAACAACTATGGGAAACTACAATGAATCCTGAGCAGCGTACACTTAGACAAGTTACTCTGGAAAGTGTAGCTGAAGCTGATCATATTTTTTCTATGCTTATGGGCGGAGATGTTTTACCACGAAGAGAGTTTATTGAAAAACATGCTACTTATGCAAATATTGATGCTTAATGCTTTGCGTTAATAAATCAATTAATTTTTGATTAATTTTTTTTTACCTAACTTTATAAATTCTTTGTTTTTACGATGTAATAAATGCATAACAAGTTTACTTTTATAGTACTTTTTAGTTTGCTTTGGCTGAATATAATTATTCCACTCAATTCCTTTTCACAACCGGAAAAATTAAATCTGTCAGATAAAAATCAACAATTAATTCAAGATTATAAAGAAGAAATAAAAAAATATAAAATATCTGACAATTACAATCAAGCTTCACATTACATTACAAAAGTTGCCTATATTTATTGGAATGCAAATTATTTTTCTGAAGCAATAAATTATTTTAAAGATGCCGTTAATTGTTTTGAAAAGACAGGAAATATAAATGCTAAAAAAGTAATTTATAATAATCTTGGGATGATATACAGCGATTTAGAAAATTATGCCCAGTCGCTGGAATATTTTAAAAAGGGATTAAGCATTTGTAAAGATGCAGGAGATAAAAAGGAGATTTCTTTAGGCTATAATAATGTTGCAATTGCTTATAGCTATTTGCAAAAATATGATCTGGCGTTAGACTATGCACAAAAAGCATTAGATATAGCTGCTGAATTAAATGATATGCACTTAATGCTAAGTTGCTATATTATGCTTACCGAATATTATGAAAAGCTTGGCAACACAACCAAATCAATGGAATACTTTAATTATTATTCTTCTTTACAAAAACATATTCAGGACGAAGAGAATAAAGTTAAAATGATGCATTTGGAAGACAGGACTAAACAAGCTGAAAATGAAAAAAACAAAAAGGAAAAAGAACTTAAAACGACTATTGCATCATTAGAAGAAGCAAAGACTATTAGTAAAGAACGAATGCTTCAGATAAATTTATTAAACAAAGAAAATGAAATTAATGAATTAGAGATAAAAGAAAAGGAAGCCCTTATAAAAAACAGGAATAATTTAATTAAATCGGGCATTTTAGGCTTAATTATAGTTTTAGGGTTTACTATTATAGTGTTACGCCTATACAGGCAAAAACTTAAAAATAATAAATTGCTCGAAGAGCAAAATTTAACCCTAATTAAACAAAAAGAAAAAATAAATGAACAAAGAAAAGAGTTAGAGCATACCAATAAAAAATTAGAGAAAAAAAATATTCAAATTTTAGACAGTATAAGTTATGCCAGCCGGATTCAGGAAGCAATATTACCTTATGAAGAAAGGATAAAAAAACATTTGCCAGATTCTTTTATTTATTATAAGCCAAGAGATATTGTAAGCGGTGATTTTTATTGGTTTTCAGAAAAAGAAAACAAAATATTTATAGCTGAAGTTGATTGTACCGGACATGGTGTACCCGGAGCTTTCATGTCAATGATTGGAAATACCCTACTCAATGAAATAGTAAATGAAAAAAATATTTACAAACCATCTAAAATATTAAAGGAACTTAGCAAAGGCATTATTTTTACACTTAACCAAGGTTCAACAGGCGATCATTTCCAGGAAGATGGCATGGAAATGTCATTATGTTGTATTGACATAGAAAATAACGAACTCCAGATAGCTATGGCAAATCAAACCGCTATAATTATTGAAAATGATAAATTAAAACATTTAACAGGCGATATATATACAGTAGGTGGCACATTTGCATTAAAGCAAGACGATGAATTTACAAACTACACAATAAACTACAGCAATAGTAATACTGCATTATATATGTTTTCCGATGGCTATATTGACCAATTTGGCGGAATTCATAATAAAAAATTTTTAAGTTCACAGTTTGAAGAATTATTAGTAGAAAATAACAAACTTACTATGAATGAGCAAGCAGTAATTCTTGATATGACTTTAAATTCGTGGAAGGGAAATAATAAACAAATAGATGATATTTTAGTAATTGGAATTAAGTTAAGTGCTTCAAATAATTGAAGTATGCTTTAGTTAAATTCATAATTCATACTATTCAATATAACAAAAGCAACCAGCAATATTATCAAAATAACCATATAAAATAAGTAGAATAAATATATAGTACACTTTAAGAACTAGCATACAGATAGCATATAATTATAAATATCCCTTTTATACTAAGTAAGAAAATTGTATATTTAAAAAATAAGGTATTAGTTTTTAACTAATTGTGTTTCTTATTATTTCTAAATTAAGATTTAATTGATTTCTATTGAAATAAAAAATAAAGCCAGTATTAAAATATTGATGTTTGTGATTCTTTGTTTCATTTTTTTTAGTTACAAAACAGCAAATTCACAAACACAAGTAGGACTACCTTTTATACAAAACTATTCCTCAAAAATATACAAGTATAGCCCTCAAAACTGGGCAGCATGCCAGGACAAACGCGGAATAATGCTTTTTGGAAATACCGAAGGCTTACTTGAATACGACGGAGTAAATTGGCGATTATTAAAAGTTAAAAATAATTCAGCTGTCAGAACTATTACAATTGGAGAGAAAAATAAAATTTTTATAGGTGCATCGGGCGAATTTGGCTATTTTTATTCTAACAATATAGGTAATTATCAATACGTTTCTCTTTCTGGCCGGCTAAAAAGTATAAATTTTAATTCAGTTTGGAGGGTTTACAACACAACTCACGGTATATATTATTTTGCCGGAAGAAATAATATTTTCAGATATTTTAATGATTCTCTTATTAAAATTAAAATTAATCCTGCTATTCATGATTTTAGAGGATTCAAAATTAGAGATAGCCTTTATGTAATTGATTCAAAATATGGAATTTGTACAATTATTAATGACAGTTTGATTTCTAACAATTTATGCAAAAGTGTTTCAAAGAAAAATGTTTATGTTTTCATGGAAATTGCGAACAATAAATTTATCCTTGGCACCAGGCATGACGGACTTTATATTTTCGATAAAAATAAATTAAATACTATTGACTCAATTAGGCCATTCAAGACTAAAGTAGATGATTATTTAAAACAAAATAATCTATATTATGGAATTAAATTAAACAATAATAATTATGCTTTCGCCACATTGCAAGGTGGTGTTGTTATTATAAATTCTTTTGGAGAATTAGTTAATATTCTTAATAAATCGAAAGGGTTATTAGCCAATGATGTTTATTTCCTATACCTCGATAAGAATGAAAATATGTGGGTTACCCAGGAAAGAGGAATTTCAAAAATTGAAATAAACTCTGCATTTACTCAATTTAGTAGTATTAATGGATTAGAAGGCACTTTAATTTCAGGAACAATTTTTCAAAATCATCTATATATTGGAACTTCAATAGGTATTTATCACTTATCAGACTTTAATATTAAAGAAGCCAATAAGCCAAGAATGATAGTCCCGTTAAGCAAAAAATATAATTATGTGCTTGATTTTTGCCCAATAAAAAATAAAAAGCAAGACAAAGAAATACTTCTTGTTTCAAGCCTTAGAAATATTGTTCAGATATATGACAAAACTAAAATTGCTGAGGTTATTCCATTATATGGATGTTATAGTATGAAACCTTCAAAAAGAGTTGCCGGAAGAGTTTTCTTAGGCCATCCTGCTGGAATATCAGCTATAAAAGCCAATTTTAACGCTAACGATACAATAAAATTTATTGATGAAGGGCAGGTTGCTGACTTTAAGGAAGACATTAGATTATTATGTGTTGATAATAGTGGCGATTTATGGATTAGTACTGCCTTTAATGGAATTACTTATTTAAAATTTGGAGACGAAGAAAATTTATCTGAGTTTGAAGTGTACAGGTATAATGTAAATAATGGCTTACCTGCTAATGATGCAAATAAAGTATATAATTTAAATGGTAAAATAGTTGTAACCACCAATAAAGGTTTGTATAAAATAGATGCCCCCTCTCTTGTTTCATCTGACCCAAAAAATGTAAAATTTATTCCTGACACTTCGTTTATATTAAATTTCACAAAAGACTCAATTTTAATTACGGCTTTGCAGCAAGATAAACAAAATAATATCTGGTTTGGCACAAACCATGGCGTTTATAAATATATTCACAATGACGGAGTAAAAAAGGAATTACTTTCATTTCCTATGAAAAGAATATCTGGTATTAACATAGAAAACATTTTTATTGAAAAAAATGGCATTCCATGGTTTTCATCTAAAGAAGCTCTGTTTCGATATAATTTTAATAATAGAAGTAGCTTTTTCCCTAATTATTATGCGCTAATTAGAAAAGTTACCATTACTAACGATTCAATTATTTTTTATGGCAATGATAAAACAAGTTTCTCGAACGGTAAATTTAAAGGACAAAATATAATCACCAAGTCTGCTTTGGCATACAATTATAATTCTATTCAATTTGAATTTTCAGCACCTACATTTGAAAATGAGCAATCGAATTTATTTCAGTATAAACTGGAAGGATTTGACAAGCAATGGACAGGCTGGAGTAAAGAAAATAAAAAGGATTATACAAACCTTCCGGAAGGCACATACACTTTTATAGTTAAAGCAAAAAATATTTTTGATGTGAATGGGATTGAAGCAAAATTCACATTTACTATTAAGCCACCTTGGTACAGAACTTTGTTAGCATTTATTTTATATGGAATATTAATTATATCAATTGCTTTTTATGGGTTAGAAGCCTATTCAAAAAGATTGCGCTTAACAAATATAAGACTTGAAAAAATAATTTTAGGCCGTACTTCGGAAATTGAGCAACAAAAAGAGGAAATTAAAGCACAAACTGACAAATTAATACATACTAATAAAGAGCTCGAAAAATTATCAATTGTTGCCAGAGAAACAGATAATGCTATTGTAATAATGGATCCGAAAGGAAATTTTGAATGGATAAATGAAGGTTTTACAAGATTGTATGGATATAATTTTGAGCAACTAATTAAAGAAAAAGACAGGAATATTATTGGAGCCAGTTCAAATTTAAATATAAAAGACTTAATTAGCATTTGGTTTGGCGATAAAAAAGCAATAATTTATGAATCTTTAAACACTACAATTACCGGAGAAAAAATCTGGGCTCAAACAACTTTAACACCTATTTTAAATGAAGCCGGAGAAATTGTAAAATTAGTTGCCATTGATTCTGACATTACTAAACTAAAAGAAGCTGAAAGAAAAATTGAAATACAAAGAGATGAAATTAGGACGCAACGTGACATTGCTATTTCTCAAAGAGATGAAATAAAACAACAAAAGCAAGAAATAACCGATAGTATAATTTATGCAAAAAGAATTCAAAAAGCACTTTTACCTTCAAACGAACTAATTAATAAATTAATAAATGACTATTTCATTCTATATAAGCCAAGAGATATTGTAAGTGGCGATTTCTACTGGTTTTCTAAAAGAGATAAGAAAATTGTAATTGCTGCTGCCGATTGTACCGGGCATGGAGTGCCCGGGGCTTTTATGAGCCTTATCGGCATCTCTTTTTTAAACGAAATTGTAAATAGCAAAAAAGTATTAAAAGCAAATGAAATCTTAAACCATTTGCGTGATACAATCATTTTAAGCTTACAACATTCTATTGATGACAATGAAGCAAGAGATGGCATGGACATGGCACTTTGTGTTATTGACGAATCAAAAATGGAACTTCAATATGCAGGTGCTAATAATCCTTTAATAATAATAAACAATGGAAATTTAACTGAAATAAAACCTGATAAAATGCCTATTGGCAGACACAGACTATCAGAAATGCCTTTTACAAATAATAGAATAAAGATTAAAGAAGAAGACACAATTTATTTATTTACCGATGGATATTCTGACCAGTTTGGAGGAATTAATGATAAGAAATTCAAATCACATAATTTTAAAAAATTACTATTAAATATACAAAATGTTCCACTAAAGAAGCAAAAATCAATTTTAGATAGTAAATTTGAAGAATGGAAAGGAAATGCAGAACAAGTTGATGATATATTGGTAATAGGCTTAAAAATTAGTAAAAGAAATTTGTAAAATATAAACGGTTGAAAAAAATAAAATTCATATTATTTCTAATTATTATTTTAAATACACAATTCTCTGTATCGCAGGAAAGCTACAAAAACGGCAGGCCATTTATTAAAGTTTACAATGATGTAGAAGAATTTGCATATAATCAAATATGGGATATTGTTCAGGATAAACGGGGAGTTATGTATTTTGGCACTACTTCAGGAATTATTGAATTTGATGGAAGTAAATGGCATCTTATTAGTGTTTCAAACAATTCTGGCGTACGTTCGTTAGACATTGACAGTATTGGAAGAATTTATGTTGGTGCAACCGGTGAATTTGGTTATTTAGCCTGCGATTCTATTGGAGAAATAAGGTATTATTCTTTAAAACCACTTATTGATTCATTACATAATGTTTTTACAGATGTTTGGAAAGTTAAAGTTACTTCTACCGGTGTTTATTTTGTAACATTACATTGTGTTTATAGATGGTATCAGGATAAAATATCAATTTTAGTTAGTGATTCTGAAAATTATTATGGATTTGAACAAAATAAAAGCCTAATGCTTTTCAATAGAAAAAAAGGCATGTTTAAAGTAGATAAAGACACTTTATTAAAACTGCCTTTTACTAAATATTTGATACCTGAAAGAGGATTAGTGTCTATTTTACCATTTAAAGAAAACAAGCTTCTATTTTTAACCAATAATAAAATATGGCTTTATAACTACGATTTGATTGAGCACTATTCTGAAAAATATGCTGCTGAAATTGATTCAAATCTTTTTATAAACCAGTTTAAAACTAACTTTTTAGATTATCTTAAAGAAAATAGAATTTATTCTGAAATTAATATTAACGATAGCTTATTTGCTATTGGAACTATGCGTGGAGGAGTGCTGTTTTTTAATTCAAAGGGCGAATTTCTAAACAAATTAGATAAAACTGATGGATTGCCTGATAATACAATACTAAGTTTATACCTTGACTCATTCAATGATTTATGGGTAGGAACCAATAGTGGTATTGTGCGTATTGAAATAAACTCGCCAGTTACATATTTTGATGATAAAGATGGCATTGAAGGTAGTATTCTATCTTTTTCTTTCTATCAAAATGAATTGTATGTAGGAACAATGAATGGTATTTATAAGATGATAGAAAAAAGTCAAAACCATTTAAAAAAAGAAAAATTTGAATTAATAAGTGAACATAAAGCCTCTTGCTGGGATTTTTATGAATATAAAAATATTCTATTTACATCAGGATACGATGGCTTAGCAATTATTAAGCAAAATAAAGTACAAGAAAAAATAAAAACACCTCCTGTTTTTTGTTTTGGACAAACCCGAAAATTTCCAAACCATATATTTATTGGAATGACTAATTCATTTGGATATTTTCAGGTTAAAGATAGTTTGAATAGTTCTATGCCAAGCATTGGATATTTTAAAAAACTGGACAAAATAAATGAAACTATTCGCTTGATTACGTCTGATAAAAATGACAATTTATGGATAACGAGTGAATATCAGGGAATTTATAATATAGAATTTAAAAATGATAATATTGACAACTATATTGTTACCAACTATGATACAACAGACGGGCTTCCACAAATGGATTTTAATTATGTTTTTAATATTGAAGATAAAATTTTAGTAGGAACTTCAAAAGGTTTGTATCAGGTAATAAAATCAGAAAATTCTGCTAAACCCTATCGCATTATTCCCGATTCCAGCTATGGAAAAGTATTTGCAGACGAAAATAATTACATTGGCGATATTGCTAAAGATAAAAATGACAATTTGTGGATAAGCGCCAGTTTTGGCATGGGGCCTGTTTACAAAACTAAAAATAATACTTTTATATGGGATACAATACCTTTTATTAAAGCAGAATCTTACACATTAAATTTCCCTAATAAAGATGTACTGTGGTCAAACAGTTCAAAAAAAATATATAGATATGATTTAAACACAAAATATGATTTTTATAATGCATTTAATGCATTCATTAAAAAAGTAATAGTTGGAAAAGATTCGATTTTAATGTCCGGTTCTTTTTACAATAGTAAAATTTCCTTTGAAAATAAAAACTACTTGCCGGGGCTAAATCAACCTAATTCATTGAAACCAGAAATAAAATACAAAAATAATTCACTTACTTTTTATTTTTCGGCTGCTAATTATTTTGACTCCAAAAAACTTTATTATAGTTTTATTTTAAAAGGATTTGATAAAGAATGGAGTAACTGGATTGATGAGAATAAAAAAGAATATACGAACTTGCCTGAGGGTGAATATGAATTTATTGTAAAAGCAAAAGACCTTTATAGTCAAATCAGCAGAGAATCAAAATACACTTTTACAATATTACCACCTTGGTACAGAACTATATATTCCTATTTTGCTTATTTAATAATCATAAGCTTTATTTTTTATCTTGTAATTACATTAAATACACAAAGGTTAAAAGCCGCAAACTTAAAATTAGAGAGAATTGTAAAAGAAAGAACTGCCGAGATAGAAAAACAAAAAGAGAATATTTTAGAGCGTAATGCTGAAATTATAGAACAAAAAGAAGAAATTGCCAAGCAAGCCAAGCAACTTGAAATTACTAATATTGAATTAGAAAAGCTTTCAATTGTTGCAAGTAAAACTGACAATGCTGTGGTAATTATGGATGCTCACGGTAAATTTCTATGGATTAATGAAGGGTTTAAGCGTATGTATGGATTCTCTTTCGAAGAAATGATAAAAGAAAGGGGAGATAATATTTTTGATACAAGTTCTAATGTTTATGTAAAAGATTTAATCCATACGTGTGTAAAAGAAAAAAAGACAGTTATTTATGAATCAATGATCATTTCTCGACAAGGAAATAAAATTTGGGCACAAACAACCTTAACTCCAATTATTGATGATTATGGAAATGTAAGCAAATTAATTGCAATTGATACTGATATAGGACAGTTAAAAACTGCTGAAATTGAAATATCAAATCAGAAAGAAGAATTACAAGCTCAAAGTGAAATGTTATCTGAAATAAATAACGAGCTTGAAAAAACAAATATTTTAATAACAGATAGTATTAGTTATGCACAAAGAATTCAGGAAGCAATCTTGCCTTCTGAAGATATAATTAAAAATTACTTTTCTGAATCATTTGTGTTTTTTAAGCCTAAGGATATTGTCAGCGGCGATTTTTTCTGGTTTTTAAAACCTGAAACAGACGAGTGGGAAAAAGCAAACAATAAGGTATTTTTTGCAGCTGTTGATTGTACCGGGCATGGTGTTCCAGGGGCTTTTATGTCAATGATTGGCAATACTTTATTAAATGACATTGTAGGTAAAGAAAAAATATTTAAACCTTCTGAAATTTTATCTAAATTAAACAGCGGAATAATTAATCTGCTAAGTCAAAGTAAAAATTCCGGCGATTCTCAGGACGATGGAATGGATATAACAATTTGTAAGTTTGATCCTGATATGGAGGAATTAGAAATAGCTTTGGCCAATCATACTGCTTATATAAGTAAAAATGGAGAATTAACCAGTATTGAAGGAGATATTTTCTCAATTGGCGGTTTCTTTGCAAAACGCTTTAAACCAAAATTTAAGGACCATATTATTGAAACAAATGAAGACACAATTCTTTATTTATTTTCAGATGGTTATAAAGATCAATTTGGTGGAAAAAACAAGCAAAAATTTATTGAAACACGATTTAAAAAAATGTTTGAAGACAACATGCATAAAAGCATGGCTGAACAATACAAAATAGTTGAGCAAACTTTTACTAATTGGAAAGGAATAAATAAACAAATTGATGATGTAATGGTTATAGGAATTAAATTTACAGATTTAAAATATGAGGATTGAAATATTCTCCGCCCCTTTTCAAACTTTATAAACCGGTAATTGTTCCCTAATAATTTCGTATAATTTTTTATCTTTAGCTTTATTCTCATTTATAACTTGTAAAGCCAATACTAAATCTTCATAAGACAAGTTCTTCATAAAAATTTCATTTGCTTTTAACCCATTCATCGATAACTCTTTTTTCAATTTTGAAATAATCTTTTCAGTCTTTATATTAACATTTTCCTTATTTACACTTTCATTAGAATATTTCATCTTATTAGAATAATAAATATTCATTTTATCAGCAAGTTCTTCCAATAATTCAGCACCATTATTAGCTGAAAAAACATCAGCCATTGCTTCAGTCATTTGCCTTCGTATAACTTCATAAAGGCCTTCACCCTTCATTGCACCCTTTAAACGAGCCAAAGCTAATGAAAGAGATAAAATAGCATTCATGCCAAGGTTCCCTTTTCTCTGCATCATTTTAATTAAATCTTCTGCAGGAGCTTCATAATCAATTAATCCTCTTTCCTTGGCCAATTTAAGCTCTTGCTTAAGTAACTCATTATCAATGTCTAATAAATTCCCTATTCCCGATATCTTTTTCCCGATAAATGCTTCTGAAAGAAAACGGTTTACATTATCAACAGCGTTCATGCAGCCTTTGCCATTATATCGTTTTGCTCTACGCCACATTTCTGAAATATCAGGATCTTCCTTTTGCTCAATAGTTTCATCATCAACAATTTTCTTAAAACGATATGTTTTTTCAATAGGTAAATATTCAAAAAGTTCAGTATATTTTTTCACCAGTCTTGAATTTGGTATAATGCTATCAACAAGGTGAATAGCTTCATCGGTACCGGCAGAAGTTCCTAATGGAGTAGCTCCTGTAAAACTCATTAATTTACTATATTCATTACTCCCTAAAATTCCAACTTTTATTTCAACTGCTACAGTAGGCAATCCTGCATTGGTTGATTCTTCACGTGCTACAATATCAGTAATAGATAAATTTTGTATAAAACTTTCAGCTAATTTTTGAGCCTCATCATCTACTAAAACCCGGTCCTTTTCTTTAGCAGAAATCTCTATTATAGAATCTTTCATCACCTTAATAATAGATTCGTATTTAAACAAACGCTCTGAATTTGAACCTCCACCGGCTTTTAATCCTAATGCATAAGTGCCTAAGGCAACCTGTGCTTCAAAATCTTCAATAGGCGATTTTGAACGATGAGAAATAATAGTTTGTAAGTTTTTGCCCATTGCAGTTAACAATGCAAGAATGCCTTCGGTTACCGAACCAATTTGATTTAATTTAATTAAAGCTGTGTTTATCAATTTCTTATCAGCCTTTTCTTCAATAGACGAATCTTTAGTTGTAATATTATCATCGCCAACAACATGAATTCTATCGCCAAAATTCTTCATTAACATTTCCCAACCCTCGTTATCCAGTTCTGAAAATGCATCTTCAATAGATATTATAGGTATTTTTTCATCTTCAATTGCTTTCCTGTATATTTCAAGTAGCATATCGCGACTAAGGACAATTTTATCTTTATCTCTCCAGGCTAAATACATACCAATAGTTTCAGCACCTGTAAGGCCTTTTTCAATTCTATATGCATTTTCCAATTCACTGGCTGCCGGGTCAATGGCCATTCCAACATCCACACCCGGAATATAGCCACAATCTAAAATAGCTTGTTTTTGCATTCGCCACAAACGTTGAACGGGTAATAAATCACCTTCTTCCTTTTTAATATATGGGGCAATACCTCCTTCTGTGCCAATGCCTTTTACGAGGCAACCTTCCGCATTTTCAATAATCTCTTTTAACCTGTTTTGAAGCGCAACAGTCATTTCCTGTGCATTCTCATAATTTTTTACACTTAATGGTATAAACATACTTTCCTGCAAACTAACATTACTCTCAGGAAATTCCTTTTCAGTATGCCTGCCACCCATTCCACAATTTCTAAACTCCCATGGAACACGCTCTATTCTTCCATCCGGAAATTCAATTTTTTGCATACGGCTATAAACCATTTTTTCTTTTACCTCTTTTAATGAAAATGCAGCAACACCACTCGAAGAATATATTTTTTTCTCAACTTTTGTTGATGCCATCTTTGCTTTCTTTTCTCTATCCCTAAATTCTTTGTATTTTCCGGGATCGGCAAGCTGAAAGTCAAGAAATCCAACTAAACCAATGCCTAAAAATAAACGTCCGGCATAAACAGAAAGATCAACATTTAATACAATACCAATTGCAAGTAGTACAAATGCTATTGGTAACGTAATGCCTGCTAATAATTTACTTGCTTTTGGCCCCGATGCTGAAACCAACAAGTTATAAGGTGAATCAGGATGATAATCTAAGCCGGTTTTAGTTACTCCCTGAAATTTTCCAAGTGGAATTTTTATAAACATTTCCAGATACCAAAACATACGGCTGATAAAGCCTTTTCCCTTTCGCTTAAGAGCCTGAGGCAAGATGGCTTCATTTAAAGCATTGAGCTTAACAGCAGTTATGTAATGTCCCATCTCGTGAATGGCTATGCCTATATGAAAAGTAATATAAACATATATAATTGACACAATAGTTTCCTGACTAACAAACATAAACTTTAACACACCAACTTTATCATGAATATCAGGAGATAAAGACAAAACTGAAGATATAAATGCAACATGAAACGAAACTAAAATATGATTGGCAATTACCCAACCTTTATCAAGCGCAGCAAGTTCTTTTTTCATTTTTTATTATTTGTTGATTATTAGGCTTTTATATTTTATGCAAACGTTTGCATAAATTTGGTTAAAGGAATAATTTTTTATTGAATTCTCAAAAAAGAAATTATTAACATATGTTTATAAGTAAGCGGGCATATATTTTCAGTTTCGAATAAAAATAAATTAATTCGCTATTTCAATTATCTTTGCCAATTCAATAAATTATAAAATATATCACATGTATTCAGCAACAACTAAAGTGAGGGTCAGATATGGCGAGACAGACCGCATGGGTTATACATATTATGGAAATTATGCTCAATATTACGAAATTGGGCGAACAGATTTAATGAGGCAATTTGGCCTTACTTACCGTAGTTTTGAAGACTCTGGAATTATTTTACCTGTTCTAACCTTAAATATCAAATACATAAAGCCTTCTTACTATGATGATTTATTAACCATAAAAACCACTATCAACAATTTACCGGGTATTAGAATAAAATTTGACTATGAAATTTTTAATGAACAAAATGAATTAATAAACATAGGGGACACTACATTGGTTTTTGTTGATGAAAAAACAAGGAATCCAAGAAAACCACCGGAAAAATTTTTAAAAGAAATTAAAAAATATTTTCCGTAAAGCAACCTAATATTGTAAATAATTGTCATTACAACATATTTATCAGCTAACTATAATAAATTAACCAGTTGAGCGTTTTCTTTTTTATTAAACTGCTTAAAAACTAACAAACAAGCCTTTTTTATGAGAAATTATTTTTTATTATCGTTTTTTCTCTTGTTTTACCTAAATGCACATCTTCAGACTTATACAATAAGCGGATTTATTGAGGATGAAACAACAGGAGAAAAACTAATTGGAGCCAATGTTTACAATGAAAAATCATTTAAAGGAACAATTACTAACTACTACGGATTTTACAGTCTAACGCTTCCTGCCGGTAAAATTCTTTTCACAATTTCTTATGTAGGTTATGCAAAATACCAGCAGGAAATTGATTTAACTAAAGATTTAACATTAAATATTAAATTAACTCCCTCTCTGGAATTACAGGAAGTAACAGTAAAAAGTAATTCAATTAGAATGAATGTAGAAAGCACCCAAATGAGTTCTATTAATGTGCCAATTGAAACTGCTAAAGCAATGCCTATGTTATTAGGCGAATCCGATATATTAAAAACCATACAATTAATGCCGGGGGTACAATCGGGCAATGAAGGAACAAGTGGATTATATGTCAGAGGTGGTGGCCCCGATCAAAACTTATTTTTACTGGATGGAGTTCCGGTTTACAATGCCAGCCACTTATTTGGCTTTTTTTCTGTATTTAATGCAGATGCCATTCAGTCTGTTCAGCTTATTAAAGGAGGCTACCCTGCAAGATATGGAGGGCGGTTATCATCAGTGGTTGACATAAGGCTAAAAGAAGGAAACAATAAAAAGTTTAAAGGTGAAGGCTCAATTGGCATTATTTCTTCAAAACTAACCCTTGAAGGGCCTGTTAAAAATGAAAAAACTTCCTTTCTAATATCAGGTCGCCGTACTTATATTGATGTACTAACACAACCTATTATTAAATTAATTGACAATAATTTAAGTGCAGGTTATTATTTTTATGACTTAAATGCTAAAATCAACCATAAATTTAATGAGAAAAGCAGGTTGTTTTTAAGTGCTTATATGGGAAACGACAAAGCTTATACAAAATTTAAGAGTGAATATTTATATGATGAAATAAAGCATGAATCTTCAGAAAAAGCCGGTTTGGGTTGGGGTAATATTACAACAGCTTTACGGTGGAATTATATTATTAATAAAAAACTATTTAGTAACACTACCGTTACTTACAGCCGCTATAAATTTTCAATAAATAATGCTTATACTGAAAAATCAATAGCAGCAAATAATACTCAAACGTCAGAATATAGTTTTGAGTATTTTTCAGGAATTGATGATATAGCAGCTAAAATTGATTTTGATTATTCGCCCAACCCAAATCATGCTGTTAAATTTGGCATTAGCAATACCTATCATACATTTAAGCCTGGTATTAATGTTTTTCAAATAAAAGGAAATGCAGAATCTGAAAATATTGATACAACTTTTGGAAATACAAATGTGTATGCTAATGAACTGGAAAGTTATTTTGAAGATGATATAAAAATAGGGTCGTTACTAAAAATAAATATTGGTGTACATTATTCTAACTTCGCCGTTAAAAATGTTTTTTATAATTCAATTCAGCCAAGAATATCAAGTCGTTTTGTTATTACCGAAGACATGTCATTAAAAGCATCTTTTACGCAAATGAATCAAAACCTGCATTTATTAACCAATTCTACTATAGGTTTACCGACAGATTTATGGGTTCCTGCAACTGATAAAATAAAACCAATGATTGCTTATCAATATGCTATTGGGGCCATTTACAATATTAAGGACGAAATAGCTGTTACTCTGGAAGGGTTTTATAAAACAATGGATAATTTAATAGAGTATAAAGAAGGCGCAAGTTTTTTTAGTTCTAAAAACGATTGGGAACAACAAATTGAAAACGGTAGAGGATGGTCATACGGAGGAGAATTATTAATTCAGAAAGATGTTGGAAAATTTACTGGTTGGATAGGATATACACTTTCGTGGAATTACCGGCAATTCGACAATATTGGCTTTGGAGAAAAATTCCCGTATAAATTTGACAGACGCCACGATATTGGCATTGTTATTTCGTATAAACTAAGCGAAAGAATTGATATGGGTGCAACCTGGGTATTTGGAACCGGAAATGCTATTACTCTGGCACAGGAAAAATATGTTTCTTATTTTTCATTGTTTGACCAAAACGATTTTTTCAACTATGGCGGGCAAACATATTACGACAATCTTGAACACTACGATAATAGAAACGGATATCGTATGCCCAGTTATCACCGTTTAGATTTGGGAATAAATATCCATAAAAAACGATATTGGGGAGAAACTACCTGGAGTTTCGGGTTATACAATGCATATAACAGGCAAAATCCTTTTTATTTATATTTTGGTTACAGAAATAACTATTACGATGGGTTAGGAAATAACCAAAGAGTTTTAAAGCAAGTTAGCCTGTTTCCTTTAATTCCGTCAGTCAGGTTAAACTTTAAATTTTAATTGAAAAAAATCACAGTTATGCAAAATAAAGTATTAAACAAATTTAATTTCATCATTCTTACTATGGCTTTATTGCAATTTGGCACAGGTTGCGAAAAAGTTCTTGATATAGATATTCCTGATAATGATAGAAAAATAGTTGTCAACGGATTATTAAATACCGATAGCTTAATTACTGTAAATATTAGTAAAAGCCTGAATATATTAGACTCAAAAAATATCAAATTTTTAGATGATGCTGAAGTTAAGCTTTACAGGAATAATGTTTTTATTGAATATTTAACCAATGCAGGAAATGGAAATTTTAAATCTTCTATAACAAAACCTGTTAACGGTGAAAAATATAAGATTGAAGTAAGTGAAGGTAATATACAAACAGCTTTTTCTGAAACTGTAATTCCATCTTCTTTAATTGGAGAAATTACAATTGATACAACAACTAATTATGTAAGTGAAAACCAATTTTACTCGCATGAAAGCCTTGAATGTACGGTAAGTTTTGATGACCCTCCTAACGAAGATAATTATTACTGGTTTTACCTTACCGGACTTTACGAAAACTTCATATGGGATAGTGAAAACTTTAACGATTCAGTTGTATATAGCAGAACAAACCTGTATTTTGAAAGTAATGACCCGATAATTGATAGTTGGATTTCAAGTGGAAAAAATGGATTTGTTTTTTCAGATGAACTATTTAAAGGAAAAACTATTAAATTTATTATTAACCTTGATAAAGGAATGTTTTATGGTGTTGATACTAATATTTTGCATTTTAATGTAAATATCATAACAAAAGATTTTTATTTATATGCCATTACGCATGACAAACATTTAGATGCTATGAATAATCCATTTACCGAACCTGTTCAGGTTTACACAAATATTGAAAACGGGTATGGAATATTTGCTAGTTACACAACTAAAAGGGATTCTATTATGCTAATAGATTATAATAACTATTACAAATAACTTATATTGAGTTTAACCCGGAAAATGCATACATTTTCTACGATTAAGACTATACCAACACATTCTTTCAATTCATCCCGTTCTTGTATAAACCACGAAGTGCCGGACGAAGCCTATTAAGCAGGTTAATACTTATTTCAATTTGACAAAAGCCTTTTTGATTCTTTCCATTGCCTCTTCCAGTCTATCTTTTGTTATTGCATACGAAATTCTAATGCAATTAGTAATTCCAAAAGCACTTCCCGGAACTGTAGAAACATGTGCTTCATCTAATAAGTACATACATAAATCTTTAGCATTATAAATTTTATGATTACCATAACTTTTGCCGAAGAAACTTGAAATATCAGGAAAAATATAAAATGCACCTTGCGGAATACTATATTTAAGTCCGGGAATTTGTTCCATTTTCTCTACTATTAAATCCCTTCTTGTTTTAAATATTTTATTCATTTTAACTGTATAATCGCTTTTAACGGTTAATGCAGCATAAGCAGCTTTTTGCGAAATAGACGAAGCTCCTGAAGTATATTGTCCCTGTAATTTCTCACAAGCCTTTGCAACATTTACCGGAGCACCAATATAGCCAATTCGCCAGCCGGTCATAGCATAACATTTTGAAACACCATTTATTACAATTACCCTGTCTTTAATAAAATCAAATTGAGAAATACTTTCGTGTTTACCAACAAAATTAATATGTTCATATATTTCATCAGAAATTATATATATGTTATCATATTTTGCAAAAACTTCAGCAAGTTTTTGTAATTCATCACGTGTGTAAACACTTCCTGCCGGATTTGAAGGAGAACTAAAAAGAAATGCTTTTGTACGATACGATATAGCTTTTTCAACCTGCTCCGGTGTAACTTTAAAATTATTCTCAATTGTGGTGGGGAGAAAAATATTATGTGCTTCAGCAATTTTATCAATTTCGGCATACGTTACCCAATAAGGTGCAGGAATTATAACCTCGTCGTATTTATTAATAATGCTAAGTATAACATTTGCCAACGCTTGTTTAGCTCCATTAGAAATAACAACCTGATTTCTTTCAAATTCTAAATTATTGTCTTGCTTAAATTTTTGAACTACAGCATCGCGCAATTCAGGATAACCTGCTACCGGCGTATAAAAAGAATAATTCTCATCAATAGCCTTTTTTGCTGCTTCTTTAACATAATCAGGTGTATTAAAATCAGGTTCGCCTACACTCAAATTAATAATATCAATACCTTGTGCAACCAGTTCTTTACTGCGTTCCGACATTTCAAGAGTTTGCGATGCAATAAGCCTGTTTAATCTTTCTGATGTTGAGATCATTTCTAATATTTTATTAATTTATTTTTTCAAAAGTAGTAATTGTTTTTAATTCTCATACACTACATAAAAGATACATCAATATATTAATATTGGGTTTCAAAATAGATAACTTAATTTCTTTGTCGTATTATTACCAATATTCATAAAATTTGATAATTTTGATTACACAAATAATTATATAATGGAAAATATTGCAGAAATATTAAAATATACAATACCGGCACTTATTGTTTTTCTAACAGCATATCTTTTAATTAGCAAAATGTTAAACAATTTTGATAAAATACGAAATGCCGAATTAATAATGGAAAATCAGAAAATAACTACTTCCTTAAAACTTCAAGCTTATGAACGGTTGGTTTTATTACTTGAACGTTTATCACCGGATGCTTTAATTATGCGAATAAGCAAAAACAATATGACCAGTAAACAACTACACACATCACTTTTATCAGCAATACGGTCAGAATTTGACCATAATCTCTCTCAGCAGATTTATATTTCAGCTAAAGCATGGAGCGTTATAAAAGGAGCCAAAGAAAATTTAATTAAACTTATTAATAATGCTGCTGAAAAAGTTGAGCCGGATAAACCAAGCGTTTTACTTAGCAAAGCAATAATTGAACGATTAATGGAAATTGACAAGCCACCCACTCAAATTGCAATTGATTATTTGAAAGAAGAACTCCAGGTATTTATTTAATTTATCTCTGTAGTGTGCTATACTAAAATTACGGGATATGCATAAATTTATGCGATTGTAAAGAAATACTCCATTTAGGATTTTGTAAAATATAATCTACTATAAAACTAATATTTTCTTCATATCTGCTCCACTCAGGCTGCAAATAGAGTAAACAGTTTTTATTAACTTTTAATGCAGCTTCTTCAGCCCAAAGTAAATCTTCCTTTTTAAATATAATTACTTTTAGTTCATTAGCTTTTGAATATATTAGGCCGTTAGGAGGGTTTTGTTGTTTTGGCGATAAACAAATCCAGTTCCATTCTCCGCTTAATGGGTAAGCACCTGAAGTTTCGAGAAAAGTTTCAATATTAAATTTCTTTAATTCAGTGGTAAGATAATTAAGATTATATGTTAGTGGTTCTCCTCCGGTTACTACAACTGCTTTTGCAGGAGTTTTAAGCATTTTTGTAATAAAACTATCAACTTCTACCAGAGAATGAATATCTGCATTCCATGAAAATTTTGTGTCACACCATCTACATCCAATATCACAACCTCCTATTCTTAAAAAATATGCCGGTTTACCTGTATGATATCCTTCACCTTGCAGCGTATAGAAATCTTCAACTATTGGTAATTTGTTGCCTATATATTGCATAAATTACAGACTTATTAATAAATTGATACTTTATAAATTAATATAATATATTTTTCCAGGTATTTAACTCAATTTTATAGAGCATTGCAGGTATTTTTGATTTTTCAGCCGAAATATAAATTGTATGATTATTCGTAAAAGTTAATCCTTCAGTTTGCGCATTAAAAATTTCATTAAAATTATACCTTATTTTTTTGCCGTTAAAAAAATCATCTTCCTTAAAGTTAGTAAAAACAACCATAAAAGGCATATAATCTTTATAACCCAACAATGCTACCGTTTTTTTATCCGGGCTTATATCAGCAGCAGTAACTAAACCATCAATATTAAATACGCCTACTAACTTAGCTACATAATTTCCGGGCATTACCGGCAATTCATACATTTTAGTTATTCTGTTCACCCAATCTTTTGTAAATACATACAGCCTGTTATTCAAATAAAAAAAAGCTTCACAATCATAAGCCGTTCCACGCAATTTGCTCTCAAATTTATACTGATCTTCATATCTAAAACTAATTTTATCAGCCCAAACCATTCCATTATTTTTTTCTGAAATATTGCTCTTTGGAATTTTGTATATAACTAAATCACTTCTGGTTCCAAAATTATTACCAAAGTCGCCAATATAAATAGATGAAGAATCTTGAGTTATGTCTTCCCAGTCACGATTTTGTGCATCTGAAACAATTATTTTTTGAACAATTCTATGCTCACTAATACTATAGCCAAAAATTACATTTTTCCCACCACTATCGTTAAAAGTCCAAAACAAATTATGATAATAAATCAGGCCTGAATTTTCTTTTATTCTTCTGTTAAATTGTGCAACCGGATCAGGACTGGCTATAATAACAGAATCTAATTTACTATTTCTTAATGAGTTAGATTTATTTTCAAACTGAGAAAAAACATTAAAAGATATTAATAAAATGATAACTAATATTCTTAATATCCTTCTAATCATAATAAATTTTAATAAAAAAACATCAAATGTACTTTGTTTTTTAATTAAATTAAAATTTATTTTCAGCAATCCAATTTTCATATGATAACAAAAATGATTTGATTTTATTCGTGTTTTTTTGTAAATTACTTTTCAATCTATAAAATATATCCATTATGAAAACTAATAAAACTTTTTTTGCACTTCTAATTTTACTATTCATCTCCTATTCTTGCGAAAAAGAAACGGAAAAAACCGCACCTGAACTTCCACCCGAATCTGCTTTTGTAATAGATTTTTCCGATTTTTCATCAAATGATACAATTACTAATAAAGATAATATGACCTATATTAACTGGGGACATTCATACTTTAATGTAACTGTGTGGAATGGAATAATTACTTTGAGCATGGCTATTCCAATAGCATCTTTTGTTGAATCTTTTAACCATGAAGCAATTTACCACCCATCTGAAAACAACTGGACATGGAGCTATAATTTTAATGCTTCGGGAATACATGAAGCAGAATTAACAGGGTATATTGAAAATGATAGCGCTGTTTGGGAAATGAGAATAGATAATTTTTTATGGTATTATGGCAGGTCTCAAATAAATGCTACAGGCGGTTACTGGATTTTAAATGAAAGTAAAAATCAACCCAATAAATTATTAGAAATAACCTGGAACAGGTATTCTGAAAATGAAGCAGATATTAAATACACAAATGTAAAAGAAGGTGCTGCTGAAAATGGAGGATATATCTCATATGGTAAAACAACAAATGATTTAAACAGATTCTATAATATTTATAATAAAGGAGCCAACAATTTAACCGAGATTGAATGGAACTCAACCGACAAGCATGGCCATGTTAAAGATATTAAACGATTTGGTGATGAATTATGGCATTGCTGGGACAGTACTTTGGTTGACATAGCTTGCAATTAAATATATCACCTTATTTATATCTATTAAAAATTCAATCTTATTCATTACAATTTCTTTTTTAAAATCTTAAAAAAGCTAAATTTGTTATTCTCTTTTTTAAGAAGAAATAAATTTAAGTATAAAACATATTAAATATGTCAACAGTTATTGCAAACAAAACTCCGTTGGTAGAATTTCCAAAGGACGAAATGTTAGAGCTAATAAATAGTTTTGACAATGAAAAAATAGCATCTTTTCTTGATGTAACCGACTTAAAAGCAGACACATTAGGCCCTAAGTTAGAAAAAATGGTTAATTGGGCTACTTCTTTAAAATGTGCATCTATATGTGTTAATCCGGTTGAAGTTGATAAACTGCCCCTATTACTTACCGGAACAAATGTAAAAGAAACTTATGTAATGGATTTTCCTTTAGGAAAAGTAGCAATTGACTTAAAAGCTAAAATGACGGAAGATACCGTTAAAAAAAGTCGCGAATTAAGAAAAGAAGGAAAAGGGCATATTGATATTGATATTGTTATAAATGTAGGAAGGTTTAAGGCAGACCCCAACTATACCCTGGAAGAAATTAATGCTATGTGCGATGCCGCTGACGGCGAAGTTGTAAAAGTAATTGTACGAAGTTCTGAATTAACAGAAGAAGAACTATATCAAGTTGCTGAAATTGTAGGCAAGTCAAAAGCAGATTTTATTAAAAATTCAACCGGAATGGATGCATACGGTGCTATGCCTGAACACATTAGAATAATGCGCGAAGTTATTGGAAATGAAAAAGGAGTAAAAGCTGCCGGCGGTATTTCCGATGCAATGACCATGATGCGTTTAATGTATGCCGGCGCACAGGAAAAATCATTGCAAGACCCAAATCATTTTAGAATTGGTACCAGCGGGCCACTAACTATCGTTTCATCTTTTGGTTGGTTAAAACACAACTCCGAAGATTGGTTAAGTGCCGGTATAATTCCATGTCTTGTTTGTCCATATCATTATAAAAGTAAGCTAAGACGTGAATTGCGAGTTCATAGTGATAAAAAATGTCAACAATGCAAATTCAATTATTATAGAAAGAATAAAGATTTTTAGAATTATAAATTGAAAATTCTTCCTAAAGCCAAAAGATTATATTTCTTAATATTAATAAAAGTCATTAAAAAAAATTAATAGAATGGAAACTATTAAAAGTGCATATCATAAAAAATTACTTAGAGTAAATCTTAACAATCATAGTTTTACTATTGAAAAAATACCTGATAAAATATTAAGTGAATATATAGGAGGAAGAGGTTTAGGTTCAAAAATACTATTTGATGAATTGCCTCCCAAAACTAATGCTTTGGGGCCTGACAACAAGCTTTTATTTGTAAATGCCCCGTTACACGGAAGTAATGCAGCTACAGCCAGCCGTTTTACAGTAGTTACAAAATCACCATTATCAGGAACAATTGCCAGCACTAATTCAGGTGGACATTTTGGAATTGATTTTAAAAACACCGGTTTTGATGTTTTTATATTTGAAGGAATCTCAGAAAAACCATGTTACATTTATATTAATGGAACTAACATTGAAATAAGAGATGCCTCGCATATGTGGGGTAAAGACACTAATAAAACCAATGATTTATTAATTAATGAAACAGATGCAAAAGCAGCAGTTGCTTGTATTGGGCCGGCAGGAGAAAAGCAGGTATTAATTTCTTCAATAATGAATGACAAAGGCCATACCTTAGGGCGAAATGGAGTTGGTGCGGTAATGGGTTCAAAAAAACTTAAGGCAGTTGTTGTGAAAGGTGCTGTAAAAACGCAATATCCTGATGAAGAATTAGTGAAAAATGCCAAGTTAGAATGGCAAACCTTTATTGGAGAAGCACCTCTTACAAAAAATGCATTGAAAGAATATGGAACTCCCGCTTTAGTTAACATAATAAACGACCGCGGAGGATTTCCAACTAAAAATTTCCAGGAAGGATACTTTGCCAATGCTGATTCATTGTCGGGTAGTTCAATAAAAGAACTTTATTATGTCAGAAGCCAGCCGTGTAAAGCATGCCCAATTGGTTGTGCCCATCTTTCACGAACACCGGAAAGAGAAGGCAAAGGGCCTGAATTTGAAACAGTTTGGTCATTAGGAGCTGCTTGTTTTGTACATGATTTGGAATTAATTACCAATGCCAACTATAATTGCAATGAATATGGTATTGATACTATATCAGCCGGAAGCACTATTGCATGTGCTATGGAACTTTCAGAAAGAGGATATTTTGACGATGAAACAAAAGCACTAATTAAGAAAGATTTAGGCAGAGATTTAGAATTCGGAGATGCAGAAGCAGTTGAAAAATTAACAGAATTAGCAGGGAAAGCAGAAGGATTTGGTAAATTAATTGGATTAGGCAGTAAACGGTTAGCTGAAAAATTCGGCCATCCAGAATTAGCCATGCATGTTAAAGGCTTGGAACTACCGGCGTACGACCCACGGGGATTTTACGGAATGAGCCTTTCTCTTTCAACCAGTAATCGTGGAGGCTGTCATTTAAAAGCTTATTTGGTTTCTACCGAATCACTTTCTACGCCATTTGAAATTAACCGTTTTACAGGCGAAGGAAAACCCGGACTAACAAAACTATATCAGGATTTAACAGCCACTATTGATTCAATGGGAGTGTGTATTTTTACAAGTTTTGCATTAAACCCTGTTCATTATGCCAATATGATGTCGGCAATTACAAACAGTTCAATCAATTCGAAAGACTTACTTAAACTCGGTGAACGAATATGGAATATTGAAAAATTATTCAACCTGCGCGAAGGTATTGGAAGAGAATCAGATACGTTACCCCCAAGACTTAGAGAAGAACCATTTAAATCAGGCCATTCCAAAGGTGTTAAAATTGACCTGGACCCTCTGTTAGATGAATATTATAAGCTGAGAGGCTGGGATAATAAAGGAATTCCAACAAAAGAAAAACTGAAAGAATTAAGCATGGTTGAAGAAGGAAGTTTTTTGACTAATTAGGTTATTATATCTTTTAAAAATTAATTATTTATTCCGGTCAATTGTATATTTTACAAATTCCAAAAGGGAAGTTTTTGCTTCATTATCAGGAAATTCATCAAGAATAGACAGAGCCTTATCTTTATATTCATGCATATTTTTTATCGTGTAGTCAATGCCACCCATTTCCTTTACAAATTTCTGAACCTCTTTTATTTTAGCCGGTTTTTTGCTTTTGCTTTTTACAATTTTCAGGATATTTTGCCTTTGACGGTGATTTGAGTTTGTAAGGGAATAAATTAGAGGCAATGTCATTTTTCTTTCTTTTAAATCGTTGCCAATTGGTTTTCCCACATCTCCATTTAAATCATAGTCAAAAAGATCGTCTTTTATTTGAAAAGCTATTCCAAGGTATTCGCCAAATTTTTTAAGCTTTTGAACTATTTCCTTATCAGCTCCTGTAGAGGCAGAACCTGTAGCTGCACAAGAAGCAATTAGTGTTGCTGTTTTTTTTCTTATGATATCGAAATATACCTCCTCTGAAATATCCAATTTTCTCGATTTTTCAATTTGCAACAATTCACCTTCACTCATCTCCCTTACAGCTTCCGAAACAATTTCAAGCAATTCATATTCTTTATGAGCAACAGCAAGTAACAAGCCACGGCTTAAAAAATAATCGCCAATAAGTACGGCAATTTTGTTTTTCCATAAAGCATTTATTGAAAAAAAACCACGTCGTTTGTACGAATCATCTACTACATCATCGTGCACTAAAGTAGCTGTATGCATTAGCTCAATTAAAGCAGCTGCATTATATGTAGAATCTGTAATATTTCCAACAAGTTTGGCAGTAAGAAAAACAAGCATTGGGCGCATTTGTTTCCCTTTCCGTTGTAAAATATATCGTGTAATTATATCTAATAAAGCGACTTTACTTTTTAAAGAAGATTTAAAGAAAGGTTGAAATTTCTTCATTTCTTCTTGTATAGGTGCTTTTATTATATCTAATTTTGCCATTTAACAATATTAAAGAATTGCAAAATTAACAATTATATTTGTTGGAAGTCTTACAATTCTAAAATAAAAAAAACCACTTATAATTGAATATAAGTGGCATTTTTTATTTGCAAACATTTTAAACTAACTTACTCTTCATTCTCAACCTCTTGCAAAGTTTTTTCAGCAATAAATTTCCATCCGCCAATCATTGATGAAGTAACACCTCTACGTTCAATATAGTCATGGTAAAAAACAAGATAAATGTGTATTACTCCAAATAAAATAAATACCCACATTAATATATGATGAACGGTTCTGGTTAATAAATCACCACCTAAAACAGGAACAATCCATGAAAAAAGTTTTGGAAACCATGAATCGCTCATGGCTGCATACATTCCAAACCCTGTTAAGCTTTGTAATACAAAAGCCAAAAAAGTAATAAAATAGGTGAATGCTGCTAACGAATTATGCCCTATATCTACCATTCGTTTATGAATAGACTGAAAGATATCAACTTTCAAAACCGTTCCAATATTTTGCCATTGCTTTTTTGTAATTGGTATATAATTATACCACCTGGAATATTTATTTCCAACAAATCCCCAGTATAACCTAAATACAAAATTAAAAAAGAATAAAAATGCAAAAGAAAAATGCAAAAAACGAACAGTTCCAAACCAAAAACTAAAAGAAGCCTCGGCAGAACTTTGTATGGCTAACGGATTACCAATCAAATAACCTGTAATAGCCAGTACAATTATACAAAGGACATTAACCCAATGATAAAACCTAACAGGCAATTGCCAAACATAAACTTCTTTCAGATTAATATTTCTTGATGTATGTTTATATTTCTTCATATTAAAAAGTTTGAATTTGATGAACATAAGTGCCTTTTTCGTCATATAAATGAACCGCACAAGCAATACAAGGATCAAACGAATGAATAGTTCTCAATATTTCCAATGGATTTTCCGGATCTTCAATTGGTGTACCAATTAATGATTCTTCATAAGCAGAACGCTGTCCTTTACCATCACGAGGTGAAGCATTCCATGTACTCGGTACTACCATTTGATAATTATCTATTAATCTGTCTTTTATAACTATCCAATGTGCAAGAGCACCCCTTGGGGCTTCAGTTAATCCTACTCCTTTAGCATTAGCCGGCCATGTTTTCGGGTCCCATAATTCTTTTGTAAATGTCCGTGTATCGCCATTCTTTATGTTTGATAACAGAGTATTAAAGAATTCCATAGCCCAGCCTGAAACCAGTTTTGTTTCTAACCCTCTTGCAGCAGTTCTACCCAAGGTTGAAAATAGTGCACTTACAGGTACATTTAAAGTTTTTAAAGCCCAGGTAACTATTTCTTTATACTCATCACGGCCTGAGGCAAATCCAACCAACATTCTTGATAAAGGCCCAACCTCCATTGCATTGCCTTTCCATCTTGGTGTTTTTAACCAACTATATTTTCCTTCTACATTTAAGCTGTCATAGGGCGGTTTTGGGCCGGTATAATTCAAATTTGTTTCACCTTGCCATGGATGTAATCCGTTATCTGCACCACCTTTATAATCGTAATAAGAATGTGATATATATTCCTGAATTTGAGAAGCATCGGTAGCGTCTAAAGGAATAACCTCATTCAAATTTCTATTCATTATAATTCCGCGTGGGAATTTAAAACTATCCGGGTTATTATAACCATTAACAGGTAAATCTCCATATACCAAATAGTTACTTAAGCCTCCTCCTATTCCGCCCCATTGCAAATAATAAGGAGCAATTGCCATTAAATCAGGAATATAAACCTGTTCAATAAAAGTTTTGGCATCTTCTAATAATTTACCGACGTATGCTAATCTTTCAGCGTTAAGTGCATTATTTTCATTTATGTTAATGGCACAGGGAACTCCACCAACCAAATAATTTGGATGTGGGTTTTTACCACCAAAAATAGTATGAATCTTCACAATTTCTTTTTGCCATTCTAATGCTTCTAAATAATGTGCAACACCAATTAAATTAATTTCAGGTGGCAATTTATATGCTTTATGCCCCCAATATCCGTTAGCAAAAATTCCAAGTTGTCCACTCTCAACAAATTTTAAAAGTCGTTTTTTCAGGTCGCTAAAATAACCCGTTGAACTTTTAGGCCAATGTGAAATACTTTGGGCAATTTTTGATGTTTCAGCAGGGTCTGCACTTAATGCAGAAACAACATCAACCCAATCTAACGCATGTAAATGATAAAAATGTACCACATGATCTTGCATGTATTGGGTACAAAACATTAAATTACGAATCATTTCAGCATTTGGAGGAACTATAATTCCCAGTGCATTTTCCACGCTTCTTACAGAAGCTAAAGCATGAACCGTAGTACAAACACCACAAACACGTTCGGTAAACGCCCAGGCATCACGCGGATCACGGCCTTTTAAAATTAGCTCAATACCTCTAACCATGGTGCCGGAACTAAAAGCATCCACAATTTTTCCGTCTTTTATTTCGGCCTCTACCCTGAGATGGCCTTCTATTCTTGTTATTGGATCTACTACAATACGTTTTGACATAATTGATAGTTTGATAGGTTAATATTATTTTTCTTCTTCCATTTCCGGATTACCGGTTGTTATTTCACGACGCTTAGAAATATTAGTTGATAAAGCATGCAGCACTATACCTGCACCTGTAGCTACACCTAAGCCAATACCAACTTTGTCGGCGGTTTTCTCAACTCCAAAACCAGGAAATGTTTGTAAATGTTGATAAAATGGGCCATTATCCCAGAAATTTGCTTCAGAACAACCTATACATGGATGGCCTGATTGAATAGGATAGCTTACACCATTATTCCATTTAATAACTCCACACGAATTATAAGTATTTGGGCCACGACAACCCATTTTATATAAACAATATCCTTTTCTTGCATTTTCATCATCAAAAGATTCAACAAATAAACCTGCGTCGTAATTAGGCCTTCTGTAGCACGTATCGTGTACCCGACGTGAATAAAAAGCTTTTGGCCTTCCTAATTTATCTAACTGAGGAATACGGTCAAATGTTAAAACATGCACAATTACTCCTGCCATTACTTCAGCAATTGGCGGGCAACCCTGCACATTAATAATTGGCTTTCCATATATTACTTCGTGTACCGGCTTTGCGCCTGTTGGATTAGGTTTTGCAGCTTGAACACAGCCAGCTGATGCACAATTACCCCAGGCAACAATTGCCTTAGCACCCTCTGCTGCTTCTTTAACTATTTGCAATGCACTTCTTCCTCCAATTGTACAATAAGCTTCATTTTCAGTTGGTATTGAGCCTTCAACCATCATAATATAGTTTCCATGGTATTTCTCCATGGTATCATGTAATGATTTTTCTGCTTGATGCCCCGCAGCAGCCATTAACGTTTCAGTATAATCTAATGAAACTTTATCTAAAATAATATCGGCTACAATAGGGTGCGATGAGCGTATAAATGATTCGCTGCAACATGTACATTCCTGAAAATGAAACCATAAAACCGGAATTCTTGATTTTGTTTCAAGAGCTTCAGCTATTTGAGCTATACCTGAAGTTTTAAGTCCCATGAATGCTGCCATCATGCCGCAAAACTTCATAAATTCTCTTCGGGAATACCCTTTTTCCCTTATTTCATCATAAAGTGTTTTATGCTTTTCTTTCATAATAGAGATTAGTTAATATTAATTTATAAATGGATTTTGCTGATTAAGTTCCATATTTTCTACATGAAAATATCCCGATAGCTTAACATTATCGCCAAGATTAAAAGAATTATTATTTATAGCTTCTACAATAATGGAATCGGGCAAACAAAGTATTTTTACAATACCTTTTGAATCGGAATTAATAACTTCAATTATTTCACCATGAAAAATATAATGATTTGTTCCTTTCATTTTATATTTATTCATTCGGCGAGTATAGGCAATATATATGCCATATATGTTTTATAACATTTTACAATATGTTTTACAACAGTTATTTGTTGATTGTTAGAGAGTTAAAAAAATAGAAGGAAATATTTGATAAACTTTGATAATCAGTATATTTACGAGATTCCGCAAATTACTAACGATTTTCCGCAACTACATTTTTACAATTAGGAGAGTAAGTTTCAAACTTTTTCATTTTATCGCGAAAAGTTGATAAACTGAGGTTTAATTTTTTTGCTGCATTAGACTGATTTCCTCCAGATTTATGGAGTGCATCTTGAATTAATTTATACTCGAGGCAATTTATTACCTCTGTAAATTTCATTCCATTACCCGAAAAACAAACAGAACATGCTTTGACTATCTGTTCTATTGGGTTATTTAATTTAATATTCGCAGGAATTTCTTCCGGTGTAATTTTTTTATCAGCAAAAATAACAGCTCGCTGTACAACATTTCTTAATTCACGAACATTACCAGGCCAATGATAATTTAGAAGATATGTTAAAGCCTCATCTGTTATTTTCAGCATTCTTTTAGGTGCATATCTTTGAATAAAATAGTTCACCAAAAGAGGTAAATCATCAAGTCGTTCACGCAAAGGAGGAATTTCAATTGTTATAACATTAATCCTATAAAGTAAATCGGAACGAAACATATTTTTTTCAACTAAATCATTCAAATTAACTTTCGATGCAGAAATTAAACGAATATTTACAGGTATATTGACCATTCCTCCAATGCGCATTAATTCTCTTGACTCCAGAACTCTAAGCAATTTTGCCTGTATTTCCAACGGAACATCGTCTATATCATCTAAAAACATACTTCCACTATCGGCTAGTTCAAATAATCCTTTTTTACTGGAAGCTGCACTGGTAAACGAACCTTTTTCATAACCAAACAACTCGCTGGCCATTAAATCAGGAGGTAAAGCAGAAAGGCCAATTTTTACCAACGATTTTAAGCTCCGGTTGCTTATTCTGTGAATATAATCGGCAAATATTTCTTTTCCAACACCTGTTTCACCGACTAATAATACAGATGTATCTGAATTTGCAATTTTGTCAATGCGCTTCAAGATATCACGCATCTGACTGTTTTGTGTTATCAATGTTACAGGTTGCGTTCCAATCATTTGATTTATGGTTTCTTTATCGTAATTCTTAGTTAAATTAGTTATTATTTTGAATTTTTACAGATTGTATATTTTGCTTTTTGAGTTCATGGTTCTTGAATTCTGACTTTCTGGCTCGTAATTATAGCTAACTATTCAACAAATTCTAGGCAACTGTTCACCTGAAATCATATCAACAATTCTTGTGCTTCCAATGGTAGTTTTAAGTTTTACAATTCCGGGGTCATTTTTAGTTACTTTTCCAATTATTGTACTTTCTTTTCCATATTCATTAGATTTCATAATTTCTAATACTTTTTCAGCTTCATTTTCAGGTACAAAAACTAACATTTTGCCTTCATTAGCAACATATAGCGGGTCAAAGCCCAAAAGTTCACAAGCACCCTTAACATCCTCGCTAACAGGCAAGTCCTCCTCAAAAAGAGTAATTCCAAGATTTGCCGATTTACTAATTTCATTTAATGAACTAGCCAAGCCACCTCTTGTAGGGTCTCGTACAACATGAACTTCCTTGCTATTTTTATAAACATCTTCCATCATTTTATTAAGTGCAGCGGTATCACTTTTTATTTCAGTTTCAAAGGCTAAACCCTCGCGTTTAGAAATAATGGCAATTCCATGGTCTGCAATTTTTCCGTTTATAATTATAACATCTCCTGCCATGCAATTTGCAGGTGAGATATTTACTCCTGGATATACTTCACCTATACCGGTAGTGTTTATATAAATTTTATCACCTTTTCCTTTGTCAACTACTTTAGTATCACCGGTAACAATTTTCACACCTGCTTTTTCAGCCGCTTTATTTATCGACTGAACAACACGCCACAACTCTTCCATTAAAAGACCTTCTTCAATAATAAATGCCAACGAAATATAAAGTGGTTTTGCACCGCAGCAGACAATATCATTTACCGTGCCATTTACAGCCAAATCACCTATATCGCCTCCCGGGAAAAATATAGGATTAACAACAAAAGAGTCTGTTGAAAATGCAATTTTTTTATCACCTATATTAATAACAGCACCATCATGTTCTTTTCTTAACAATTCATTATCAAACGTTTGAAAAAACATTTTCTCAATCAACTGGTTCGTCAGCTTTCCTCCTCCTCCATGTGCTAATAACACACGCTCGTACTGATTGATTGGAATTGGACAATTTAATTCAAAATTTAGTACTTTTTCTTTATTCATTTTAAACGTTTACCAGTCTTTTATATTTATAATATGCCGAACAAGCTCCTTCTGATGAAACCATTGGTGCACCAATAGGGTTTTCAGGATTACACAAGGTACCGAAAACACTACAATTATTTGGTTTTTTAATTCCTTGCAACACCTCTCCTGCTATACATAAATCAGATTCTTCAACCTTAATTTCACCAATATTAAATATGCTTTCTGCGTTAAACTGTTCATATTCTTTTCTTAACCGGTATCCACTTTTGGGAATTGTTCCAATGCCTCTCCATTTGCGGTCGGTTACTTCAAAAACTTCTCTTAATAGTTTCTGGGCAGATTCATTGCCTTTTTCAGCTACAATACGGCCATAAGCATTTTCAACAATATTCTTTTTGCCTTCTAATAATTTTACAACTTTTAATAAGCCTAACAGTATATCAACCGGTTCAAAACCTGTTATCACAATAGGAATTTTATATTTTTCAGAAATCGGCCAATATTCATGATACCCCATGATGGTGCATACATGGCCGGCTGCCAGAAAACCCTGTATTTGATTTTGTTCAGAGGATAAAATTGTTTCCATAGCAGGCGGAACCAAAACATGAGCAATTAAAACCGAAAAATTATTTAATTCTTGCTTTTTAGCATTTTTTAATGCTAATGCAACAGCAGGAGCTGTAGTTTCAAACCCGACTGAAAAAAAAACCACTCTTTTTTCCGGATTTTCCTTTGCTATTTTTAAAGCATCTATTGGCGAATATAATATTCTGATATCTGCCCCTTTGGCTTTTATGCTTAACAAATCATTTGATGATCCGGGAACTCTTAACATATCGCCAAACGATGTAAAAATTACATTTTCTTTGCTGGCAATGGTTAAAGCCTGGTCAATTAATTCAAGGGGTGTTACACAAACCGGACAACCAGGCCCGTGCACAAGATTTATTTCTTCAGGTAATAAATCCTGTAAATTATACTTCATTATTGAATGAGTTTGCCCACCACAAATTTCCATGATTGTCCACGAACGGGTGACTTCTTTTTTAATCTGATTTACTAGATTATAAACCAATTGCTTATCCCTATATTCTTCTATATATTTCAAACTTACAAAGAATTAGTTAATAGTGTCAAAATCAATATCGCCCATTGCATGAAGCGATTTTAATGTTATTTGAGCATCCTCTTCATCAATTTTGCTTAAAGCTGTTCCAACATGTGCCATAATATAATCTCCTTCAGAAACATCGTCAAGCCATTGAATGCAAATATCTTTTACAATGCCACCGAACTTTACTTTAGCCATTTTTAAATCCGGATCGGAATTGTCAATTGAAATAATTTTACCGGGTACTGCTAAACACATTTTTATTAGTTTTTAATTTCCAATATATATAATATATATGAAAATGTTATAAAAAATTAATATATTTCTTTAATTTTA
>JAADFW010000006.1 GCA_013152655.1 Chlorobiota bacterium | reverse complement strand
CAAATTATACTTTAGCGATCTTTTTAAAACAAACCTGTTAATAAAATAGCCAAAAGCAAACGAGAATAATAAAATACTTAATAATATGTAATAAAATTTTTCCATGAATATTAAAAGTGACTACATGATAGAAATTAGCCTTTTCTAATTTTAAACCTTTTATAATTCTTGTCTATTTTCTTATCTTCTTTATAATAACCATAGCCATAGCCATAACCATAGCCATAGCCACGTTTTGAAGTTACTTCAACTCCATTTAAAACAATAGATATATTTGAAAGGTTCTTTTCATTTTTTAAATGATTTACATTCTGAATAAATCTCCTTTTCGAAAGATTAGCTTTCATAATATAAATCGGGTAGTTCGATTTTTGAAAATTATGCATTGCATCAACTACAATACCAATAGGAGGTGTATCAATTATTATTAAATCATACATTTCCTCTAACTTTTCAATAATATCATCCATTTCTGAACCAATTGGCAGTTCAGAAGGATTAGGAGGAATGGGGCCTGCTGTAATAAAATCAAAATTTGGCATACGTGTTTTTTGAATGCATTCCTCAATTGTATTTTTGTTAATAAGTATTGTACTCATCCCAATTTCATTTGTCACTTTAAACCCTTTATGAATTCGAGGTTTTCGTAAATCTAAATCTAATAGTACTACTTTTTTGCCTGTTGAAGAAATAATACCAGCGAGGTTAATAGCTACAAAAGTTTTTCCTTCTCCTGATATTGTAGATGAAATGGTTATTACTTTTGACCCTGCTCCATGCGAAATAAATTGTAAGTTTGTGCGAATGGTCCTAAAAGCTTCTGCTATCATTGAAGTAGTATTCTCATCAACTATCAATTGAGAAACCGGAATTTTCTCTTTCAGATTTGGAATTACTCCAAGAACAGGTGCATCAGTATATGATTTAATGTTGTTTACAGAAGTAATTTCGTCATAAATTAAATATTTAATTACAATTATTCCAAAACTTAAAATAAATGCCAGTAAAATTGAAATAGTCATTATCAATGATTTAACCGGTGAAATAGGTGTTTTTGAAACAATAGCTTTTTCCAAAATTACATTTTGCGAAATATAACCGGCTTGCGATATCAGATACTCTGCTTTTTTCTCAATAAATTGATGAAAAAATCTTTCGTTTGTAGAATATAGCCTCTGAAGTTTTGCATACTCAATTTCATCGTACCCTGACTCGCTGAATACTTTATTTTCATACTCTTTTACCTTTTGTTTTAAATCCTCTTTTCGCGAATCTAAACGATCTATTGTATTATCAATAAAATCTTTTAAAAGATCAATTTGATTTACAATTTGTTTTTCTAATGTTTTAATTTTTAAATTATTAGATGTAACATCATTTAAGAGTCTTTCTTTTTCTAACATTAAACTTTGTAAATTTTGCAATATGCCTGAAACAATTGTTTCTGATTGCGTACCTGATAATGAAGCAATTAAACCGTAAATATTTAGTTTTTCACCCGATACTATTTGGTCTTTTAAACGATTTAAAGTAAGCAATTCGAAATCAATACTTAATATTTCATTTTCAAATTCCTTAATTTTAGTTGTAAATAAAGGGAATGGCGATGATACAGAAATTTCACTACTCGTTTCTATTTTATTCTCCTTTCTAAATTCATTTATCTTTTTTTCTGTTTCGTCCATTGTAGCATAAACAGCATTTAATTGTTCATCAATAAACTTGAGTATATTTTGCGCCCCTTCTTTCTTTTTCTCAACATCATATTTTATAAACTCTTCGGCAACAGTATTGACAATTTCCATTGCTTTAGCCGAATTATTTGATGTATAGGAAATTTCAATAGTATTAGCTGCACGGTTCAATAAATTAATACTTAAATTCTTTATATTCTCTGATACAATTAAAGTTGGATTATTTACTACAAAAAAATAGATATTCTGCTTTATTACAGCCTGCTGATTCTGAATTGTCTGAAATTGCTTTATATGCATTGTAAATGTAGCTCCCTGCAATTGTAGTTTTTTACCAATAACTCCTTTGGCACTATAATCTTTGCTATCAATATTATAAGTAAGCTGATAATTATACCTGTCAACAAATTCAATATAAAAAGGAACTCCATACATATTCCCGTTACTTATTTCAGAAATAACTGTAAAAGGAGAACTTCTGTACAATTCATTCGATAAAAATGTACCTTGAACAAAATAGCTAATATTTAATGGCAATTTATTGAAAGTTCTTTTAAGAAATTCTTTAGATCGAAGTAATTCCAATTCATTCGATATATTTTTTTCATAAACGTTATCAATCTCTAATATTTTGTTTGCAGTATTTTGTTCATTTATTTGAATAATTGAACTTGAACGATAAAGTGGTTGTGTATATCGTAAGTACAGAAAAGCTGTAATAAAAGCCAATAAAAAAATAGCCAGAATTATAAGTATGCTCTTTTTTATGATAAAAAGAAATACACTAATATCAAATTCTTCATTCAAAAATGGTATTTTTTTCTCTTGCATTTTTTTAAACCATTAAATTTACTAAGGCTTTATTAATTGAGTAATTACCAGAATTGTTGTTATTAAGCTCATGTAAGGCGATAATTCACTAATAAGCCTTGAGGCATATTTAGGCCGCGTCTCAACATAAATAATATCATTTGCTCTTCAAGCAATAAATTTACTTTTTCTAAATCTGATATTGATGACAGGTTAAATAAAAAAACATCCGGATTATTTGTTAAATTACCTCTTATCAATTTTATTTTATAAGCCTTACTGAAATCTGATATTCCACCTGCCTGAGCCAGTGCTTCAATTAGTGTAAAGTTTTCTTCAGTTAAAGGAATTACTTGCCCTTTTTCACTACCTTCTGAAAAAACAATTACACGCCTGTTTAATATTTTAATAACAATAAAAGGTTTTTTATAAAATTCAGAATATTTTAATTCTAACATTTTCTCTGCTTCTTTCAGTGTCATTCCTGCTATAATTATTCTTCCTAATACCGGCACATTTATCATTCCGTCTTGCTCAACTAAATATTCAATTGCAGTATTTCGTTGCATGTTATTCATACTCGATTCAATATTAATAAGTTGAATACCGTCGTTGGTAAAAATCTGTAAACTTAATTTATCAAAGGGTTGAATTATGTATTCTTTTACTGTAGGTTGAAACTTAGAATATTCATACCCTTTAGGTACCTGGAACATTTTATTGGGTTGTATAACTTTACAAGATGCCAGAAATATAGTTATAATACTTATTACAATAAACCTTTGCATTAATCTGTTTTTATTTAGTTCAAAGGTAAAAAATTAATCCATTAGAATTGGAATAATCATGTATATTAGAAAAAGAAAACATTAAAAAGAAAGTGATTAATTTTTTAGTAAACTAAAATACAAATCGTTCATATCTTCAATTAATCGGGAGTAATGAAACTTATTTTTCACGTAATTCCATCCTGCATGGGTCATTTTTAAACGAAGGGCATCATTTTCAACCATATTCAAAAGTTTAAATGCATAATCTTCTGCACCCCCATTTCTGGTAAGCAAGGCAGTTTGATTAGGCAATACTATATTAGATATTCCTCCAACATTAGTACTTACAATTGGCTTATTAGCGGCTTGTGCTTCAATTAAACTAACAGGTGTCCCTTCATTTCTTGATGTTAGCGCAACAACATCAAGCCCTGCATAAGCAGTATCAATATTTTTAATCCATGAAGTAAATGTAACGGTAGCAATTCCGTCTTCTTTTGTAAAATCAATAAAATCAATATTTAGTTCACGTGTTTTTTGTTGTAAATCATTCATACTTTCACCATCTCCTATGATAAAAGCCCTAACTTTTTTATTCGATTTTTCTTTAACATATTTTACCGCATTTAAAAAAAGCTCATGGTTTTTAATTGGTACCAGCCGGCCAATAATACCAATTGCAATTTCATCATCTTTTATGTGATATTTATTCCTGAAGTTTTTTCTTTTTTCTTCTGTTTTTTCTCTAAACCTACTCAAATCAAAACCCAACGGAATAACCTTAATTTTGTCTTCGCTCGTAATATGGTATTTTTCTGATAATTCATACTTCTGCGCATCACTAATTGCAATAATTTTTGTACTACGCTTGGCTAAACTATGCTCTACCGATTTAATTATTTCAGTTTTATAATTACTAAAATAAGAATGAAAAACATGCCCGTGAAAAGTATGAATAATTACCGGAACTTTACACCTAAGTGCTGCCAAACGGCCAATAGTACCAGCTTTTGAAGCATGTGTGTGTACAATTTCAGGTTTAAAGTCTTTTATAATCTTAACAATTTTACGATAAGCAATAATATCATTTATTGGGTTTATGCTTCTACGCATTTCAGGAATAATAACAGGCTTAATTCCCAAATTCTCTAAAATGTATTCTGAACTGTCTTCGTGTTTGTCTTTTACTCCGCCAACTAACATAGTTTCAAATTCAGAAGGTAAATATTTTGTCAGGTAAGCTGCATTATATGTAGGGCCTCCTAAATTGAACCTATTTAATATTCTAAGAACTTTTGGCATTTAATTGTAGTTTTCTATTATAAATTTAAATATACTCTTGTCGTATTTTGGAGCTAATGTACTAAAGTTTACTATGTTAAATTAATATAGTTGCAAAATTATTACCAGCTTGGGTTATGGTTTGATTAAACAAAGTTTTTTTTCCACCAATGTTGAAATACTATTAATGCCCAAACGGTTGCTTGTATATCACCAGGATTACTTGAAATAATTCTTTTCTTTATCTGCTTGATTTTCTTAATATTAAATATATTTTGCTCTTTAATAAAATCATCGTTTAGCCATTCTTTATTTATGGACGAATTGAGTTCAGTCCTGAACCATTGCAACAATGGAACCTCAAATCCTTGCTTTGGCCTGTTATGTAAATCCGGTGGTAAAAAGCTTTTGAATGATTCTCTCAATATCTTCTTTTGTGTTTTCTTGTCAATTTTAAATTCTGAGGGCAATGAAGTTACAAAGTTAACAAGCTCATGGTCTAAAAAAGGAGTTCTTACTTCTAAACTGTTTGCCATTGACATTGCATCAACTTTTCTGAGCATATCACCTTGTAAAACAGTTATTAAATCGCTATGCAAAACAGAATTTATCCCCCTGTTTTCGTCAATAAATTGTGTTAACCGGCTATTTCTTTGTTTATATAAATTACTGTCATAAGAAGAAAGTAATAACTCTTTTACAGCGTGTTCATCCAAAATAGAACACCACAAAACATATCTTTCTTTTGGCGAAAGCTTTAAGCCTTTTCCCAATTTATTTAATTGTCTGATTAAATTAGGAATTTTACCACCTCTGGATTGCGGAATTATATTTATCAGCGGATTTATACCTTTTATTAAATTTTGTCCAAATTGCTTATTATCAGCAATAAAATGCGCTCTGTGCTTATTATATCCGGCAAATAACTCATCGGCTCCATCGCCCGATAATGCAACAGTAACTTTTTTACGCGTATGCTTACTTAACAAGTTTACCGCAATTGCCGAAGAATCAGCAAAGGGTTCATCAAGGTAATTTAAAACTTCATTCAAACTATCAAATAAATCATTATTTGTTAATGAAAAAACAGTATGATTTGTTTTATATTTTTTTGCAACGAGGTTAGCATAATGTGTTTCGTCAAAATAAGGCTGATCTTTAAAACCAATTGAAAATGTGTTCAACTTATCGGTAAATTGCGAAGCTATTGCAACAATAACCGATGAATCAATTCCTCCGCTTAAAAAAGCACCTAACGGAACATCCGAAATCATTCTTTTTTTTACTGCATTATATAATAGTTCAACTAATTTTGTCTTAGCTTCAGCATAATTAGAAGTATAAGTGTTTTTCTCTTCAACAGGAATTTCATAATATTTTTTCTCGGTTACAGTATTCCCGTTAACGATTATAAAATTTCCCGGTTGTAATTTTTTAACATTTTCTAAAATAGATGCATCAGGCGGAATATAATTAAACTGAAAATATTGGAATAAAGAGGTTTGGTCGATTTTCTTTGGAATGTTATATTCAAATAATGCTTTCATTTCTGAAGCAAAAATCAACTTTTTATCATCTTTATATATTAAAAGCGGCTTTATCCCCATTCTGTCGCGGGCAATAAAGAGGCTTCCATCTTTTTTGTTATAAATTGCCAGTGCAAAAAACCCGTTAATTTTGTTTAAAAAAACAGGTCCTTCGTCTATATAAAGGTTTAACAGTACTTCAGTATCACTATTCGACCTGAAAGTATAGCCTTTTTCTATGAGTACTTTTCTGTATTCCTTAAAATTATAGAACTCACCATTAAAAACCAGAATATATTGTCCTGAATTATCAGTAAATGGTTGGTTTGCAGCTTCTGATAAATCTATTATTGATAACCTGCTGTGGCCTAAAGCAACATTTTTATGAATAAAAAAATCATTTCTGTCCGGCCCTCTTTTATGTAAGGTTTTTATCGATTTTTTAACCTCATCTTCAAGAGGCTTTTCCCCTGAATTAAAATAATATACTCCGGTAATACCACACATATTTTCAATAATCCTTTATTTCAAACAGAAGATGATTTCTAATAAAAAAATAAAACTACTCATCATACTTAAACATAGGATCCCATGGTGGTAATAAAGTAGGTTTTTGGTCTAATATTTTTAATATTTCGGCATCAACAAATTTCTTATTTACTACAACCCTGAACATATATTCATCGAACCATTTATCAGTCATGGTGAGATAACCGTTATGGCCGCTTTTTGAGCCCCATGAATTTTCTAACTTCCATTTAACAGGCTTCCCTTCTTTATCCAAGTCAACTCCTATTAAGGCCATGCCATGTGTTGAGCCACTCTCAAAAGTCATAATTCGTTGTTTTTTGTTCATACTAAAATCTACACCAAACAAATCGTTAAAGTCGTAATTATCAACAGATAAAATTCCTATGTCATTATTTAATTGTTTTCCTACGTCGCAAGAAAAATACATTGCTTCATTATCTTTAATTGAATTTACTGCAAACGCTTTAATTTTATCGGCAGGCAAATTAATATAAATCCAGTTTTTTCCTTCCATTACGTTTCTATCCAAATCAATTTCGTATAATTTATAATAGGGCCTTGTCGGGTCATCCATAAACAATACATAATCGGAAAAATTAATTCCGATAGCTTCCTTATAAAATGATTTTGGAGTATATTTTTTTAGTTCACTTAAATTCTTGTCTTTATCTTTATATCTCCATTCAAACTCTGTTGGTGGCTCACCCAGCGAAATAGATAACATCTTATAAATATCGGTCAACATTTCTATTTTCTTATTTTCTAATTCTTTTGCTTTTGCTCCCTTTGTAGCCATTTCGCGCAAAGTTAAGCCATCTTCTCTTAATTTTCGTTTTATCAAACGGCGAATAAAAGCAGTACTTTCGCTATGTTTTGTTTCCGGCATCACATCTTTTGGAACGGCACCATATTTATCAATTAAATTAGTTAAAGAATTCCAAACACCTCCATCGCCAATAGGATATTTAAATAACCATTCTACCCTGCGGTTATCCATTGGCTTATCACTAGTGTTTATAACACTTTGCAGGAATAAATTTGCTTTTTCAAACTGATCCCAGAAATAGAGATAATTAGTCGAAAACTCATAATTACCCAAATTAAAAGCATTCATTACCTTAGGGCGCATAACATTTAAACCGGTAAACATCCAGCATCTGCCTGACTGTTTTTGGTCTGTAATGCCGTTAACTTTTACTTCGTATTTAAAATAATGGTCTGTCTTGCCCATATTTTCACGGTTAAGTGCAAGCTTTTTTATCTCTCCGTTTGAAACGGCATTACTTACAGCTTTATAATAAGCATCGTGTTTAACAGATGACCTGATCTGTCCTATTGTTTTTAAACTGACTTCACCAATATTTTGAGCAAAAAGTGAAATAGTAATCAACATTATAGTTAGTAGAACTAATTGTTTTCTTATCATAATTTAAAAGTATTATTAGTATAAATATTATATGTGAATAACTTCGCCGTAAGCTGCTGCGGCAGCTTCCATTATTGCTTCTGACATAGTTGGATGCGGATGAACCGATTTAATCATTTCATGGCCGGTAGTTTCCAGTTTTCGTGCAACAATTAGTTCTGCAATCATCTCAGTTACGTTGGCTCCTATTAAATGGCCTCCGAGAAGTTCACCATATTTAGCATCAAATATTAGTTTTACAAAACCTTCTTTTGCTCCGGCAGCACTTGCTTTACCCGATGCAGTAAACGGGAATTTACCTACTTTAATTTCGTAACCTGCTTCAATAGCTTGCTTTTCAGTAAAACCAACTGAAGCAACTTCCGGATTGGTATAAGTGCAACCCGGTATATTATTATAATTAACAGGTTCAGGCTCCAAGCCAGCAATTTTTTCAACACAAGTTATTCCTTCTGCTGAAGCTACATGTGCTAAGGCCGGCCCATGAACTATATCGCCAATTGCATAAATTCCATCAATATTGGTTCTGTAAAAAACATCAACTTTAATTTTTCCTTTTTCCAACTCAATACCCAGCTCTTCCAATCCAAGGTTTTCAATATTTGGTGTTACACCTACAGCTGACAAAACAATATCTGCTTTTAGTTCTTCAATTCCCTTTTTTGTTTTAACTTTTACCTTGCAAATACCTCCTTCAACAATGGCAGATTCTACTGCTGAATTAACCATTACGTTTATTTTTGCTTTTTTAAATGACCTTGCCAGTTGTTTTGCTACTTCTTCATCTTCTAAAGGAACAATTGTTGGTAAGAATTCAACAATTGTAACTTTAGTTCCAATTGAATTATAGAAATAGGCAAATTCAGAACCAATAGCTCCGGAACCAACAATAATCAATGATTTTGGTTGTTCTGGCAAAGTTAAAGCTTCACGATATCCAATAATCTTTTTTCCATCTTGCTTTAAACCGGGTAACTCTTTTGACCTTGCACCGGTTGCTATAATTATAGCTTTTGATTGATACTTTACTTTGTTTCCCTCAGTATCGGCAACTTCAATTTCATTGTTGCCAATAAGTTTGCCGGTACCGGCAATATGATCAATTTTATTCTTTTTAAACAGATATTGAATTCCTTTGCTCATGCTATTGGCAACACCACGACTACGTTCTATCATAGCTTTAAAGTCAGCTTTTACTTCTCCATCAATAGTAATTCCATAATCGCCGGCATGTTTCAGATAATCAAACACTTGTGCACTTTTTAAAAGCGATTTAGTTGGAATACAACCCCAGTTTAGACAAATACCACCCAATTCAGCTCGCTCAACTACACCCACTTTCATACCTAACTGTGAAGCACGGATAGCTGCAACATATCCGCCCGGGCCGCTTCCTATTATCATTAAATCATAATTCATATGGCTTATTTTTACAAATTATTAATATTCTTGCGAAATTAAATCTAATTTGTTTAAAACAAAATTAAAGCTGTAATTTGAACACTTTTTTAACGGAAAGCTAATAAGTAACCAGTAAACAGTAAGCTGTATTTTGTCAACTGTACACTTTTTACTATTCATCAAAAAACATTTCTGTTTCAATTATTCTTCTGTTTGCCACCCATTTTTCAGGAATTATTTTCCAGTTATTAGTTGCTTTGGGTGCAATCTCTTTCTGCTCTTTCAGCCAATGCATCATTAAAAACCGCATATCGATATCTGTTGAATTTATTAGCCTGCTTGTTAATTGCTGCGAAGTAAGTCCTGCTCCTTTTGTTAAATGGCCTCCTCCTCCATTACCTCTGTATGAGTTAAGTGCAACATTATACATTTTTGATGTATCGAACTTCTCGCCATTTTGCATTGAAATAATATTGATTTTATTACCGTCCGGTTTTGAAGCATTTACAGTATATTTTATTCCATTGGCAGAATCAAAATCATAATACGGAAATTTTAATTTTACCGGATTACCACTTGAATCGTATTTATAATTTAGCAAATAATCATTTTCATCTGTCATTGTATTTAACCAATGTGAATATGAATATTCAAGGTAATTTTTTATTTCCTGTCCGGTTAATTTCATCGTATATAACATATTCTCATATTTATACAATTTAAACATATCGCTAACCAATACTTCGCCTGAATCAATTTTTGCACTATAACTTAAAGGAGCTGCAAAAGAAATATCTGCTTTTGTGTAATACAATTGAACCCGGTGAATAAGATCAATAAATGCAGAGCTTCCAAAATAAGCATCTTTCAAATCAATAGAATTTTTGAAATTTACAATTGGCTCTGAAACATAATTTTTAACTTCGGTATATTCTTTTTGAAATTTTAACATAAATGCATTATCAATTTCAATTTTTGCCACATCAATTAATTTACCGTTAAGTTTTTTATTCCAGGTGCTGTTTTTTGGGTCTTTTACTAATTGAATATCAGCTTCAGCAATATATTTTGCATGCGAACCTGCATTTAGAATAAGTACCTTGTTTCCATTAACATTAGTTACAATACTATTGTATTTTACATGATCGTGACCGCAAAAAATGACATCAAAACCCGGTACTTGTTTGGCAATTAACATTGTAGCATTTTCATTTTTTGGTGTCTCTGCTGTTTGGCCTCCGTAAGTAAAATCTATTCCTGAATGAAACAAACCAATAATTAAATCAGGTTTTTCATTTTCTTTAATAATACTCACCCATTTCTTCGCCGATTTAATCATATCTTCAAACTCAATTCCACTCCATAAATTTTGTGGTAGCCACATTGGGATTCCCGGTGTTGTAAGTCCTAAAACAGCAATTTTAATTTCTTTATAAATAAATATTTTATAGGGTGTCCAATATGGAAGGTTTGTTTCTGTATTAATTCCATTGGCTGCCAGCCATTCAAAATTAAACTCTTTTCTTACCCTGTCGTAAACAGCATGCCCGGTTTCAATATCATGATTACCAATTGTTGCCGCATCGTACTTCATATAATTCATTACTTTAGGAAAAATATGTATGGAATTGGTATCTTCAAAATTATAGTAATAAGCAACCGGCTGTCCTTGCAAAATATCACCGTTATCAAATAAAAATACACGCTTTGCACTATCCTGCCTTTGTGCTTTTACATAAGTTGAAACTTGAGCTAAAGAGTTAGATATTTTAGTTTGTTTTATAAAATCGTACGGAAAAACAGAACCATGTACGTCTGTTGTTTCTAACATTATAATATTCACTTGTTGTGAAAAGAGCGAACCGGCTATTAATAGCTGTATAAGTACACTGAAAATTCTGTATTTCATCCGTTTATTTTTTAATTGTTTACTTTTTCTCTTTTACCTCTTTCCCATCTTTCCAGATAGTTACTTTTTCCACTTTCCCTTTTTCGTTCCACAAAGTAGCTTTTCCATTTGCTTTTCCATTTACAAAAGTAACCTCGTATTTTTTCATTCCATTCAAATACCAATAAGTCCATTTGCCATCTTTTTTATTATCAAAATACTGTGCTTCTTTGTATATTTGCCCATTGTCATAATATTCATACCAACTCCCATCTTTCTTATCTTCAAAATAAGATTCTTCTTTTTTCACTAAGCCATCTTCTGACCACCATGTCCAGACACCATCTGCTTTACCTGATTTATAAATCATTTCTGATTCCTTTTGCCCATTTGGATAATAGTTTATCACACTTCCTTCTTCCACGCCAAGCTTATAGTTTCCCTCAGCAATTTTTTGTCCGTTTTCCATCCAAAATGTCCATGGCCCATTTTCTTTTCCCAATTTGTAAGAACGTTCTACTTCCTTCTGTCCGTTTTTATAATAGTTTATAAAAATTCCATCTTCAATTCCATAGTTATAATGTTCAACCTTTTCAACTTGTCCGTTTGAATACCAGAAAGTCCAGACACCATCCATTTTCCCTTTTACATAATTTCCGTCATAATATTTTTGCTTATTTATGTACCAAAACAAATATTTGCCGTCTAATATTCCATTTATATAATTCCATTCACCTGAAATGTTTCCATTTTCGTGAAAAGAATTCCATTTTCCTACTCTTAATCCGTTTGCTACGACTCCCTTTTTCTTTAAAGCTCCGGATTTATAGTAATCTACTGCTTCGCCGGTAAATAGTCTCCCACTTTTTTTCAAATAAAATATTCCGTTCCTGTCTTCCAACTCAGAATAGTTTACTTGCTGTGCTATTCCAATTACAGAAATAATAATTAATGATATAATAAATGCAATTTTCACATTGTTGTTTAATGAATGTATTTCTATTATACGGTTTTCATTTCCAAATAGTTATCAATTTGAATTCCTTTCATAAAATTCAATCGCCTAAGGTTTATACTTTGAACGATTTAATATTTTTTGATAATTATTATTGTTCATTAATTTTATTAAATCAACATCTGTCCTGTTTTTCATATAACTTCTTACAATTTGCCAACCTACCCAAATTCCAATTCTTCCGGGTGATTTTTTTGAGAAACTCGGAGTAAACGGTGCATCATCAATGTATCTTTTAATTTGCATATATTCTGTTGAATACAATACTTTTTTTTCAATTAAATATGTCCAAATATCTTCTTCATATTTCTTCTTCATATTTCTTACACCATTCTATTTGCTCTTGTGTATAGCCAATTTTTAGCGCATCAGGCTCATCAGGAATCATGGCATCAACAAAATACATTATTTTCCCTTCGTAAATCATATGATTTAATAAATTATCTACTGAATCGTTGAATTCATATTCAGTAATTGCTATGGCACGCATACAGTCGGAAGCAATTTTCTCCCTATGCATATTTCTTTTTTTATATTTGGGAATTTGCATGAATGTATATATTTCAGCATTTTTGCCAAGGTATTTATCTAATCCTATTGCCAAAATATTTTCATCAATAACTATCGATTGATTAAATCCGGCAACAAAAGTATAAATATCAGGTATGAGTTTATCAGGAAAATAATATTTATAATGCTTAAAAGCACTGTTAAGTGCAAGGTTAATATCTTTATCATTCGTATATTCTTTTTCAACTTCTTCCATAATCTCATTTACAGTATAATCAGTCAAAAAATCAATAAAATATTCAGAATAATTCTTTTCGCTTGCTCCTCCTATTTTAATAATTTTATAATTATATAAATCGAAAAATCTACCATATTTATCTTGCAAATAAAGAATTGATTGTTCAATACTGTCAATATTTACACGATAAATATCTTTATCAAAACGCATAATTTTAGTTTCAACTTTTACAGAAGAAACATCAATATCCAATTTATTACGTTTACAAGAATTTAAGAGAATAAAAGCACTTAAAACAAATAAAATATTGATTTTTTTCATTTGAATTATATTTACAGTTAACTTAATAATTATTGAATCTTAACTTTTAACTTGTGTCAGGAATAAAACTCCCTATTTTCTTACCAAAATTAACTAACAAAGATAGTAATTCAGAACGTTAGAAAAGATACAATTAATACACTTACAAACAACATATCACAATTAAAGAGACATATTTAATAAATTTCTTTTTATTATTATCCGTATATTTAACTATTTTAAGGATTGATTTTCTTCATTTAGTGCTTAGGGCAAACAAATTGATTTTCAAAACACAGCGTTTATTTATAGGTACATATACTGCCATTCTTTTTTCTTTTTAGCTTTTTATTAATTATTTGTAGTAAGTATGGAATAGATATTTTATTTTTGATATTTTAAAAGCATAAAAATAGCCTGACTTTTAATAGTTTTTTACTATAATTAAATTTTAATAAGAATGAAACAAGCATTTATAATATTCATTTCAACAGTATTTTTAAGTACTGTAAATAGTTTATTTGCACAAAATAACAATTATCAAAAATTAAAATTTGGCATTGTTGCTGAGCCACAACTAACATGGTTAAGTTCTGACATAATAAATGTTGAAAATAGTGGAATTAAAGCAGGGATTAAATATGGATTGAATATGGAAAAGTATTTTCAGGAAAATTATGCCTTTTCAACCGGTTTATTAATTAATAATACAGGAGGGGCATTACGCTATAATGACACTATTTTTTTCCAGATTTCAAATACAATTGACACCCTTTTTAGTGGCGATGAAGTAAAATACAATATTCAATATATTGAAATTCCTTTAGCTCTTAAATTTACTACTAATCAAATTGGATATATTAAATATTTTGCTCAAATAGGCTTAAACGGACAAATAAAAATTAAAGCTACCGGCAATATTCTAAATAGCAATTACCAAAAAGCTAAAATTAATGACGAAGTAAGCTTGTTTAATGCAGGTTATCATATTGGCGGTGGTATTCAATATTCTTTAGGTGGTAATGCATCGTTAATTGCAGCTTTAACATTTACCAACGGATTTATTGATATAACACCAACCCAAAAAGGTGACGAGAATGACCCGGGTAAGCCAGTACGGCTTGAGGACAGGATTATTATGAATAGCCTTGCTGTAAAAATTGGCATTATTTTTTAAAATCAATATAACTCAGTTTATTATTAATGAAAATAGCTTTAGCCCAATTAAATTATCATGTTGGAAATTTTGAGAGTAATTATCATAAAATTGACAAAGCTGTCTCCGAGGCAAAAAATAACAATGCTGACTTAATAGTTTTTTCTGAGTTGTCAGTATGTGGATATCCACCGCTGGATTTGTTAGAGCAAAAAGATTTTATAACTACTGTTGAAAATACACTTGACAGGATAAAAACCCTTAGTAAAGGTATTGCAATAATTGTTGGTGCACCATTGGTAAACAGTAATCCATTAGGGAAAAAACTTTACAATGCAGCTTTCTTTTTTAATAATGAAAAACTGGTATCAGTTCATAAAAAAACTTTATTGCCCACATACGATATATTCAATGAGTATCGCTATTTTGAACCTAATACGGATTTTGAATTAGCCTGTTTAAACAATAAAAAATTTGCCATTACTATTTGTGAAGATTTATGGGATGACCAGCCTGTAGAAAATTCTTTCGACAAAGCAAAACTGTACACCATTTCGCCAATGCAAGAGATTATTGAGCAAAAACCTGATTTTATTGTCAATATTGCAGCTTCGCCATATTCTTACAATCGTGAAGGAGCCAGAGAAAAGGTTTTATGCCAAAATGCAAAAAAATATAGCTTGCCAGTTGTATATGTGAATCAGACAGGTGCCCAAACAGAACTTATTTTTGATGGTGGTTCAATGGTTATTAATTCAGCAGGTAAAATTGTACATCAATTAGATATTTTCAAAGAAGATATATATTATACCAGTATTGAAGATGTAAACAATTCACAATCTATTGATTATCATAATAAATATAATAATCATATTGCCAAAATTCATGATGCTCTTATACTTGGCATAAAAGATTATTTTACAAAAATGAATTTTTCAAAAGCTACGCTTGGATTGTCAGGAGGAATAGATTCAGCTGTAACTTTGGTTTTGGCTGAACGTGCTTTAGGAAATAAAAATATCAGAGTTTTACTTTTACCTTCAAAGTATTCATCAGCTCATTCTATAACCGATGCAAAAAAACTTGCTGAAAACCTAAATATAAAGTATGATATTGTACCTGTTAAAAATGCAGTTGAAGTACTAAATAATGAATTAAAGCCTTTGTTTAATAATTTAAAAGAGGATATTACGGAAGAAAATATTCAAGCACGTATAAGAGGTGTTTTTTTAATGGCTGTTTCTAATAAATTTGGACATATTTTATTAAATACATCAAACAAAAGTGAAGCTGCTGTTGGTTATGGAACACTTTATGGAGACATGAACGGCGGGTTATCTGTTATAGGAGATGTTTATAAAACAGATGTTTTTAAATTAGCCCGTTTTATTAATTCTGAGGTAGAAATAATACCTGAAAATACTATTATAAAACCTCCATCAGCTGAACTTAAGCCGGGGCAGACTGACCAGGATTCGTTACCCCCTTACGAAATTCTGGATAAAGTATTATTTCATTTTATTGAACAGAAATTATCGGTAAAAGAAATTATTGAAAAAGGATATGAAGCTTCACTAATTGAAAAAATTCTAAAAATGGTTAATAACAGCGAATATAAACGGTTCCAGTCTCCCCCAATTTTACGTATTTCATCAAAAGCATTTGGCATTGGCAGGCGAATTCCATTAGTTGCCCGCTATCATTAGTTTTTTCATACCCTTTCACCTCCGGTTATTCTAAAGCTAATCATATAATATTTCACTATTATCCGACTAAATTAGTAAAAAGCATTTTATTAGTCATAAGCTATTGATTATTAAATGTGACTTAATAGACAAAAAGTAGGTTACAAGCATCAATTGAACTCAATCAAATTGTAAGATTAATGACTAAAACAAACAAAGAATCATTTGAAGGAGCTTTAAGTGAATGGTTTAACAAATGGGAAAGCTTCTTAAACAAAAGGATAATTGATAAAAATACAGAAAAAAGCTATTATACTCATAAAAGACTAAGAAGTGCATATAGAAGCTTAAAAACAAATTATAAATGGCCATTTATTTAATCAAAAATTCAAATAAGTTTTCAACAGTAATTTGTTGATAATCAATCGTATTATAGTTTTCGGGGCAGGCACTAAGTAGTTATACTATCTTATAAAATCAGTATAGTTTTCCTTATTGATTATTTGAAATTCATTTTCAGGATATGCAACTTTAAATGTTTTTGATATACGTGCTTTTTTATTTTCGTTCCACTTAAACTCATAAGCAAAGAGCTTCCCCGAATGTTCTTCAATATAATCAATCTCTTGTTGTTGAGTGGTTCTCCAGAAATACCGGTTACAAAACATATTTTGATATGATATTTTTTTAAATCTTTCAGAAACTAAATAATTTTCCCATAACTGACCAACATCGGCTCTTAAATCTAAGCTAATAAAATTTGAAATAATACTATTACGAATACCATTATCATAAAAATATATTTTACGACTTTTTTTCAATTCATTGCGCAAGTTACGGCTAAACGAAGGTAAACGAAAAATAACAAAAGTTTTTTCCAGTAAATCAATATATTTTTCAACTGTGGCAATATTTATTTGTAATGATTTTGCCAGTTCATTATAACTTACTTCAGAGGCAATTTGAAATGCAAGCAATTGTAATAATTTTTCGATAATCTGAGGTTTTCTTACATCTTGAAACACAAATATGTCCTTATATAAATAACTATTTGACAAGCTTCTTAGAATTTGTATTTCATTTCCTTGATTATTAATCACATCAGGGTAGCTACCAAAGATAAGTCTGGTTTCAAGCAATCTTTTCTCATCAAACCAAGATGTATGATTCTCCATTTCTGTAAAAGATAGAGGAAAAAGATGATATTCCCACTTTCTACCGGTAAGCGGTTCGTTTATTTTATTTGCTAATTCAAAAGCCGAAGAACCTGAAACAACAATCTGGCATTGGGGTTTATTGTCGTGTATTTGTTTCAATGTAAGTCCAATATTTTCAACCCTTTGAGCCTCATCAATAAAAACAATTTTATTATCGTTTATTAGTTGTAATAAATTAGGTGTAGATTGGTTTTGAAGAATACTTCTGGTTTGAGGGTCATCACAATCCAAAAATATTGATTTCTTATTCTCAGATTGTTTTTGCAAATATCTCATCAAAGTACTTTTCCCTGTTTGTCTTGCTCCAAGTAAAATGATAACTTTACCTGAAAAGAATTTGTCCTTTAATTTATTTAAAAGAATTCTTTGTATCATTTTATACTATTTTATATATTGTAATACAAATATATTATAATATAATTCTATTACAATAGAATATTTTAAGTTTCCTAATACTATTTCCCCTTGAATAATAATTGATAAGGAAAAATGAAAACATAATTATGAAAAAAAATCACCATAAAGACTATATAATCTATATAAACCAATCATACAAACTCAACAAAGTTAGTTTTTAGGTTATCCCGGTTGTATATTTTATTAGTCTATTGCTTGGCATATAATAGCAATTGCATCAGCATTATACAATTTAGTGTGAATTAAAATATACCTCATTTAGTATTAAACAAAAAAAAAGGATGCTAAAAATAGCATCCTTTTAAAATCTTAGTGAATATTTATATTATTCAATTACTACCATTTTCTTAGTTGATTCAAAATGGTCAGCATTTAATGTGTAGTAATATATTCCTGCATTTAATTCAGAAACATCAATTGTTACTTCATGCCTTCCTGAAGATACATTTCCTTCATCTACCATTACAACACGTTTTCCGGTTACATCATATACACTTAAAGTAACATCAGAAGTTCTGTCAATACGATATTTAATAGTTGTTGTTGTAGAAGCAGGGTTAGGAAAGTTTTGTCCTACTGAATTCATAAAAGGATCAACCTTTGTTTCTTGAACACTTATTAGAGGATCATTTCCCGTCCAGTTTTCTGTTGCATCAACAACTAAACGAATCATTGGATTTGCAGTTACCCATCCCCACGAGCCGGCATTCCACAAGAAAGCTATTGCATCAGGTTGAGGAATACTGATATCCTCTCCAAGATAATAACCAATTCCTTCATCACCACTTGTTCCTGTGCCTACACTTGTATTACATTCAATAAAAGCCATGTAATCACCTGCTTGTAAAAATTCTGAGCTACCGTCTTTTTCAAATAAACTTGAAATCCATACTCCGGTATCTGCCATAGTATTAATTCCTAAAGGAGCAGAAATAATTGGAGAAGTTTGCCAGTCATCAGCTTCAAAATCATAAGCAAATAAACGTGCTATATAAGTAAATCCACCGGCTTCAATTAAATCGGCATAATTATTTGTATTTCTTTGTGAAAAATACCAATTAATTCCCTCAACTTCTGTATTTTGAGTAAGCGTGTACATTACGCCAAGGCCGTCACCATCAACACCTCCACCAACCCAGTTACGGGTTGCAGCAGTACTGGTTAATACATTTGTTGTACGTGAATAAACTGAATCATTTACAATAAATTCCAAATGGTCAGTATTGTCATCAGGTGTTCCTTCAACCGCATCAGTAGAAACATTCATATCTATTTCATAATAACCCCATTCAGCAGGAGTATAATCAGCCGCACCGTACAACGTGTCAATAGCTGCGGCACTAATATCTTTTGCTTCGGTTTCAGCAGTATATACAACTGGTTTAATACTGTCATCTTCTGCAGAATATTTTATTTCAGTTGTCATTTTTACTCCTGTTTGATCAATCATACCAAAATTTTGTACAGCACCTTCAAATCCAACATAAGCGTCAACATGATCTTTTGGAATCATGTAATATGAACCGCCATGCTGCAAATAACCAGACGAATGAGCACTTACATCCGGTGCAGTTTCTTCCCATGAGTAAAACGCCCATGTATTACTTAATCGCATATTGTTATCAAAAGGTACTGTTAATTTTATATCGTCAACACACCAATAATAATGTGAGCTGGCTGAAGCATGAAAACGAATATATACAGTATCCTGGCCTGCTGCTGTAGCAGAAATATTAAGCTCTTTTCTCATATCTATTGAAGGGTCGTTTATCTCACTAATATCAGTAGTATTTACCATATAAGTATCCCAGTGAACATAATCGTTACTAACTTCAACATCATAACGCATTCCTGTAAAATAACGATATTGTGTATGAAATTCAATAATAACACCTGATTGATCTGCACAAACAGTTAACGGTGGTGTTTCAAAATAAGCATCAACACTAATAGTTGGGTCTGCAAGAGCTCCGTCAGGATCAAACTGAGGCACTGTATTATACCCGTCTGCATCCATAGCCATAAAGCCATTTGCAGCAGTTTCTGAATTAATATAACCTGCAGTATATGCACCAAAAACGGAATCAGTTGTCCATATCCAAGGCATATTTTCATCTGATAAGTCAACGTTTGACCATGTAGAATCTAAACCACCATCAAAGTCTTCCGACCATAAAACATCACCTCCGGCTTTAACACTGTTTTGATTAATAACAGTAGTCTTTCCAGACTTGGTTAATGCATTTTGTATAGCTGCATTTTGTGCAAATACAAAACTAGAGAACGCTAAAAGCGTAAAAATCAAAGTAAATTTTCTCATAATTTTTCTTTTTTAGTTAATAATATTTTCAATTCGATTAATTGTGAATGACAAATGTAGTAAAATCTTTTACTTTTTACCAATGCAAATAGTTTAAAAATTTATTAAAAAAATCATATAAAGCCTGCTAAATAAGCAAAACAGGAAAAAAAACATTCAGACATAATGTTGCTCATTTTTTCAATTTATTATATAACTTTCTGATTTTTAATCGTTTGCGCATTATTAGAGTATTATTAATCTAAACCTGTAAGAATCACTCTTTTCACAAAGAATTTATATTTATGATTACAAATTCATTTTGTTAGTTTAACCTCGTAGGTTGCTATAAAACAATAAATCCGTAAGGACTAACAGTTTTTTTGTTGATTAACAATTGATTAGGCAAATTTACATTCACTTATTTTAGTGAGTACTGTTAGGCCTGATTGCCTAAAACAGAACATATTATAAAATCACTTGCGGATATTAAGTAAAATAATAAGAAATAATTGAAAATGGTAATTTTCTTAAAATCTGTTTTTCTATTTTTACAACCTAAAAATATATTATATGATACCTAAAAAATACATTTTCCTATTATCAGCAAAGTTAAATTTAAATAACCGGCAAATTGAAAATACTGTTAAATTATTAGCCGAAGGATCAAGCATACCGTTTATCAGCCGCTACCGAAAAGAAATGACAGGAAGTCTGGATGAAATTCAAGTACAAAATATTAAGGAAGAATACCAAAAATTTATTGAACTTGAAAAAAGAAAAGAAACGGTAATTAATACTATTAAAGGGCTTGAAAAACTTACACCTGAACTGGAAAAACAAATTGAAATATTAACTGATATTAATGAACTTGAAGATATTTACCTGCCATTTAAGCCTAAGAAAAAAACAAAAGCTACTGTTGCAAAAAAAATAGGATTAGAACCACTTGCAAAAATTATTTTCGCACAGAATTCCATTGATATTGAAACAAAAGCAGAAGAGTTTTTAAACGAAAATGTTAGAACAACCAAAGATGCTCTTCAAGGAGCAAGAGATATAATTGCCGAATGGATAAGTGAAAATAAACTTGCGCGGTCGAGAGTAAGAATACTCTTTGAAAAAGAAGCCATTATAAGTACTAAAATAATAAAAGGAAAAGAAGAAGAAGGAATTAAATACCGCGATTATTTTAACAGTTCAGAATTGTTAAGGCAATGCTCATCACATAGATTGCTGGCTATTTTAAGAGGCGAAAAAGAAAGTTTTTTACGTGTTAACATTGAACCGGGTGAGGAAAAAGCCATTATTATTTTAAATAAAATTTTTATAAAAGGCAACAACGAAGCATCAGAACAAGTTGAAATAGCCATTAAAGATTCGTATAACAGGCTTTTAAAGAGTGCTTTAGAGAATGAGATTAAGAAATCGGCAAAAGAAAAAGCAGATGAAGAGGCTATTGAAGTGTTTGCTAAAAATTTGAGGCAATTATTACTGGCTTCACCTTTAGGGCAAAAAAGGGTTTTAGCTATTGACCCGGGGTTTAGAACAGGATGTAAGGTGGTTTGCCTAAATGAACAGGGTGATTTATTACATAACGAAACTATTTTTCCACATCCTCCTAAGTTAGATATAAAAACAGCCTCGCATAAAATTTCTTCATTAGCTAATGCTTACCAAATTGAAGCAATTGCAATTGGAAACGGAACTGCCGGACGAGAAACAGAATCATTTATCAGAAACAAAGTACTATTTAAAAATGAAGTTAAAGTATTTATTGTAAATGAAAGTGGTGCATCCATTTATTCGGCCTCAGCCATAGCAAGAGAAGAATTCCCTGAATATGATGTGACCGTGCGTGGTGCTGTTTCAATTGGCAGGCGGTTGATTGACCCCTTGGCCGAATTAGTTAAAATTGACCCGAAATCAATTGGCGTAGGCCAGTACCAACATGACGTGAACCAAAAAAAACTAAAAGAAAGCCTTCAACAAGTAGTTGAAAATTGTGTAAACCTGGTAGGTGTAAATTTAAATACTGCCAGCAAATATTTATTAACCTTTGTTTCAGGGTTGGGAAGTACTATTGCTGAAAATATTATTCGGTTTAGAAATGAAAATGGCCCGTTTACTTCCCGAAAACAGTTAAAAAATATTCCCAGGATGGGAGAAAAAGCTTTTGAACAATGTGCAGGTTTTTTAAGAATTCCTAATGCTGAAAATCCGTTAGACAATAGTGCCGTACACCCTGAAAGCTACTATATTGTTAAAAAAATGGCTAAAGACCAAAAATGTTCGATAACAGACCTTTTAACTAACGAAACAAAACGAAGTGCCATTTCAATAGAAAATTATACGAACGAAAATGTTGGTATTCCAACACTGAAGGATATTATGGCAGAATTAGCCAAACCGGGAAGAGACCCCAGAACAAAAATAAGTGCCTTTGAATTTGACCAAAGTATTCATTCAATACAAGATTTACGAATTGGCATGACAGTGCCGGGCATAGTAACCAATTTAACCAAATTTGGAGCTTTTGTTGATATTGGAGTAAAGCAAGACGGGTTAGTTCATATTTCTCAAATAAAAGAAGCCTTTGTAAAAGACCCGGCCGATATATTGTCGTTAAACCAGCATGTTGAAGTAAAAATATTAGAAGTTGATATTATCAGGAAAAGAATTCAACTTTCAATGATAGGAATAGAACAACCAAAGTATGTGCAGAATTTGTAAGATGTGATTAGTAATCAGAGAACAGATCACGCAATTCACAACTCACTTTTTTCACCTTTTCACTATCTCACCTTTTCACTCTTTCACCATTTCACTCTTTCACCATTTCACTCTTTCACCATATTTAAAAATTACAATTTTTATTAAAGAATTTTTAATATTATTTTCACAATGTTTAATCTGAATAATTCACCATGCATACAATAAATAATTTTCTACAAGTAATTGATTCATACATAGGTAGTAGTGAATGGTTTGTTCTTCTCCTATTGGGTACCGGATTGTTTTTTACTATTTATTTAAAATTTCCTCAATTCAGGTATCTGGCACATTCTATAAGAATTGTAAAAGGAAAATACGATAAAAAAGATGACAAAGGTGATACATCGCATTTTCAGGCTTTAGCAACAGCTTTATCAGGTACTGTTGGCACAGGCAATATTGCCGGAGTTGCACTGGCTATTCATCTTGGTGGCCCTGCGGCTTTATTCTGGATGTTGGTAACTGCCCTTTTGGGCATGACAACCAAATTTGTTGAAGTTACACTTTCGCATAAATATCGTGAAGTTGCCGAAGACGGAACTATTTCAGGAGGGCCTATGTATTATATGAAAAATAAATTAAACATGCGCTGGCTCGCTGCCATTTTTGCAATCGCAACCGTTTTATCGTCTTTTGGAACCGGGAACCTGCCGCAGGTAAATAGTATTTCTAATTCGGTTTTTGCAACTTTTGGAATAAAACAGATAATTACCGGTGGCGTTCTGGCTGTAATACTTGGTTTTGTTATTATTGGCGGAATAAAACGAATTGCAAAAGTTACTGAAAAATTAGTTCCTACCATGGCTATTATTTACTTTATTGGTGCTTTTGCTGTTATTTTCTATAATTACGAAAACATTATTCCTTCGTTATTTGCTGTTATTAAAGATGTTTTTACCGGAACAGCAGCAACAGGTGGTTTTTTGGGAGCCAGTTTTGCTTTTGCTTTCAACAGAGGTGTTAATCGTGGTTTATTTTCAAATGAAGCCGGGCAGGGTTCTGCTCCTATTGCACATGCCGCTGCACGAGCACACGAACCTGTTTCAGAAGGCTTGGTTGCATTACTGGAACCATTTATTGACACTATAATTATTTGTATGCTAACCGGATTAGTATTATTATCTTCAGGTGTATGGAAAGAAAAATATGAAAATACTTTTCAATTTACCGATATGCGAATAATTGATTTAAAACATGATAACAATGGACAATTAAATAAAACCAGGTTAAAGAACTACATATTAGGAAAAGAAAATATTCCATACTATACAGGTACTCTTTCAGTAAATAAAGGCATAATAGAAAACGCACCTGTGATAATAAATGCAAGGTCGGTTGCTGAAAATGTCCATGTTTTTCAAAACGACAATTTTTATAATGGGGATTTAAATGTTGATAATGGTGTAATAACCAACAATAACATACAAATAAAAGGTAAATCATTGCTCCATAGTGCACCATTAACTACAGAAGCTTTTAAACGCAGTTTTTTAGGCAATTGGGGGCAATATATTGTTTCAATCGGACTGCTTTTATTTGCATTTTCAACAGCTATATCATGGTCGTATTACGGGGGGCGCGCTATGACCTACTTATTTGGAACAAAATCGTTAATATATTACAGAATAATATATGTTATTGGCTTTTTCCTTGCATCATTTACTGACACAACCATAATTTGGACTTTATCAGGAATTACTATTGCATTTATGACATTGCCAAACCTGATAGGAATATTATTGCTGCGTAAAGACATGAAAAATACATTAAAAAAATATTGGGTTGATTTTTATAAAGAATTTGGACATTTATAAACATTATTGCCTAATTCATGAATTTTTTGTGCTTTAAATTTTAAAATTTGTTAATTTAGCAAACAAACAATAGTAGTTTATAAATTTTAATAGAATTACTTTGAATAATATAGATAACAACAATAGGTCAATTCTTGATCTTTTAAATTACGACCTTACTACTTTTTTTCAGGAAGATGACTATGAGGAAGTAGATAGTCAGGACACTCCGGGAATGTTTATGATTGATTATGAAAAGAAACTTCCTAAACTTGAATTAAATGTTTTTGATACAGTGCAGTTCAGAGTTTTTTTTGATAAAGATAACATTACGGGAAGTAACCCGGTTAATGTAAAGTTATTTGCAAAAGGAACTGAAATTAACAGAAAAAAAGCAAGTTATGTTGTTGATCAGGTTTTTGGTATTTACGGAATGGATGACTATGAAAAAACCGTGATGGATAATGAAGATCATAAGACATCAATAAAAGGTAGTTTAATTAGAAAATGGACTATTGAAAAGGGAATTAGTTTTATTAGTATTTATTATGAACAAAATAAAATGTTAGAATTAAACATTCTTTTCTTTAATAATTTAATAAAACATACCGGAAAATATTTGAATATTAAACAATAACAAGTTTTAATTGATAAAAAAAGGGATTTCACAATGGAAATCCCTTTTTTTATTAACCTAAATTATATGAAAATTTACTAACTATTTTAATTTTTCTATTATTACTTTATTACCAAATCTAACACCTTAAGTTCCGGTTCTTCTTCAACATTCTTCCAATTGGTAATAGTTTTGCTAATCGGCATTAAATCAGTAACTTCTAATTCTGCCTCAACAGCCGGAAACATCCAGCTTATTTCTGGCAAGAAATTTATTGCAGCTAAGTCTGTTACAGGAAGCTCGCTTTCAAATTCATCAAAATTCCACATTGCAAACTCATTTGTACTATTCAGAGTAGATACATTTTTAATTTTATTAATTTTTATAGATTTACTTAATCTACACTTTGGATTATTATCTGATAAATGCCTGGCATTTGTTATTTGAATACTCATTCCTGAAATGAGTAAAAAAGAAATCAGATATGTTATTATTTTTTTCATGATATTTTGTTTACGTCACATCTATCAATACTTATGCCATTTATTATAACTAATTAATAATGTAATATTTACACAATAAAATATACACATTTATACAGGCAAAAAGTGTACGCTAAAGTATATAGTTGTACAAAACCGTACATAGCATAAATCTATAGCTTAAAAAGAGTATGATTTATTGCCGTTTACCAACTGATTTTCAGCATCATTAATCACAGTTGCATTAATAAGCGTAAAGTTATTTATATATCTATATATTGTTTTTTCTATAAATGTTTATATATTTGACTATAACCAAAAAAATTTATGTTATGAAAAAAATCAAACTTTTGTTAATGGCTATTGCCATTTTTTCTATTAATTCAAGTTATGCAGGAGGCATAATGACTAATACAAACCAAAGTGCTGCCTGGGTAAGAATGATGGTTCGCGATGCCGTAATTGGCATTGACGGAGTATATTATAATCCGGCAGGATTAACTAAAATGGGAGAAGGAATATTTTTCTCTGTAAACAACCAATCGCTTGTTCAAAACAGGACAATTACCAGCAATTACTCTTATTTAAATAGCAAAGAGTACACAGGAGTAGTTAACGCACCTTTATTTCCAAGTATTTATGCAGCGTATAATACCGGAAATTTCTCTTTCTCATTTGGATTTAACGCCATAGGTGGCGGTGGCGGTGCTACTTTTGACAAAGGACTGCCTTCGTTTGAATATGGCCCGTCGGAATTAGTTCCCGGGTTGGCAAGTTTTTCTGCTTTAGGCCATAACATTACAGCATATAGTGCAAGTGCTTATTTTGAAGGAACTTCTATTTACTGGGGAATGCAATTAGGTGCTACTTATCAAATAAACGATATGATTTCTGTTTTCCTTGGTGGAAGGTATGTTATTGCAAAAAATACCTATAACGGTTATTTAAAAGATATAATGGTAACTGATAATGGAACAGAGATGCGTGCAGATGATTTTATGACTACAATAGCAGCTCCAACACTTGATGGTGTTTCTGCTCAATTAACAGGGTCAGCTGCAGGATTACAACCATTAATTGATGGTGGTGCAGGAGGATTAACACTTGTACAAGCAGAAGGCTTAGGACTTATTGATGCTACAACTTCAGCTACAATAGCTGGTGGCGTAACTTCATTAGGACAAGATCCTACAGCATTAACTATTGATCAAATTCAAGGAGTTTTTAGTGGCGGTGCTACACAATATGCAGCTCAGGCAGACCAATTAGAAGCTACTGCACTTTTGCTTGCCGACCAGGAAGCTGATGTTGTTCAAACCGGAAGTGGTTTTACTCCAATTATTGGTGTAAACATAGCTCCAAATGATAAATTAAACATTGCTATAAAATATGAATTCAATACAAAAATTGAATTAACTAATGAAACAACAAAAGATATTAATACAGATATTGACCCTGCAACCGGAAACTTTATTACTATGTTTCCTGACGGAGAAAAAAACCGTGCCGATATGCCGGGAATGTTCTCTCTTGGTGTTTCGTACAAAGCAATGGATAAGTTAACAGTTACTGTAGGAACACATTATTATTTTGACAAAGGTGCTGATTATGGCAAAAAAATAGATGATGTTTTAGTTGCCAACGATAAAGTAATTGACAAAGGCTTATTGGAATATGCACTTGGCTTAGAGTATGCACTTAATGACAAATTCAGAGTTTCAGCAGGTTATTTAAGTACTAATACCGGTGTTAATGAAGATTTTCAATCAGACTTAAGTTATAGTTTAAGTACTAATACTGTTGGATTTGGTGTTGGCTATTCAGTAACCGATAAAATTGATGTTAATATTGGTGCAGCTATCACATCTTATGTTGATGGTGAAAAGACTCTGGAAAGAGAAGACCCTACCGGTGCTACAACTGACATGATATCAGTTAAGGAAACTTATGATAAGGATGTTAAGTTTTTAGGCATTGGCGTTGATTTTAAATTTTAAATATTAATATATTTTATAAGTAAAGGATACTATCTTTTGAAAAGATAGTATCCTTTTTTTTATATACTTTTTTTTATTTCCACTTAATATTACATCCAACACTTGGAATTTGTTCTTCAGGAACAGTTTTGCCTTCCAAAATTAAATCCAAAGCTTTACGAATATCTTTTCCTGTAACAGGTATATTATTTCCCGGCCTTGAACTATCTAACTGTCCGCGGTAAACGCATTGCATGTCACCATTAAAAATATTAAAATCGGGTGTGCAAGCAGCATCATACGCTTTTGCAACTTCCTGTGTTTCATCAAATAAATAAGGAAAAGGATATTTTAATTCACCGGCTGCTTTTTTCATATTTTCGGGTGAGTCTTCAGGATAATTATCCGCATCGTTTGAATTTATTGCTATAAAAGAAACTCCTTTCACAATGTAATCATTTGCTAATTCAACCAAACCTTTATTTACATGCTTAACATACGGACAATGATTACAAATAAACATAATAACAGTTGCTTTGTCCGATTTAAGCTCACTTAAACTTTTAAAGCCACCATTAACAGGGTCAGGCAAGCTAAATTCAGGTGCTTTAAATCCTAAAGGAATTTGTATGGTAGGTGTTAATGACATAATAGTAAATTTTTATTATACATTTAGTATTATTCGAATTTACTAACTTCCTTGCTCTTATTTAAGATACAGTTGTTTCTTTATCGAAAAATTAACATTATTGTATTTAAAAGGCAATAATTCTATTTCAAAAATCTGCTGCAATTATTGCTTCAAAAAGCTAAATTATAAGAAAATAAATATCAATACAATAAATCTAAATACATTAACTACTTTGAAATACTTTTTATTGAACCATATTTCTCATAATATTCAACTTTTACATTTTCATCATTTAGCAAGTCAACCGGCAAAGCTAAACTTTGTCCATATTGTGCCATTAGTATTTCTTTAGAAAAAACAATTTCCATATTTTGTATTATTTCAACTTTAACCAAGGCAGGAATTCTATAATAAAATCCGGTCTTTTCTTTAAACTTATTATTTTGTATTCTCTCAAAATCTCTTTGCCGCACACTCGATGTAACAGGCTCTATATTAATTATTACAGGCTCTCCGGCATATTCCGACTTCTGTATATTCACTCTTGTAATTTTATCTGAGCCAATTATTCCATACACCGGTGAAAACTTAAATAACAATTTCCTGCTAAAGGCACTATCAGGTTCAGGATTAAAATAGCAGGAATATGTATTAACTTTTTGTTCTTCTTTCCCAACAAATAAGTGAATATAATCTTCTTCCATTTTATTAAGTACTTCAACCATATTCTTAACTGCCAAGCCATCAGGTTGTGTTTCATTCATACCGGCAACTAATTTAAATCTGCGTTTTCTTAATTTTAAAATAAATGCTGCTGCTTCCTCTGCTTTTTCTTCCAACGATTTGGAAATTTTTACTTTTTTAGTGACAGGAACTTTAATATAAGATGAATCTGTTTTTACACGGTTATAAGTCCTTTCTGTTTTTTCAACAATATTTGGCTTAACCGATAAATTTGTAAACTGAAAATTATTATCGTCAGCAAAAAGATTAGAACTATTCAATTGTAAATTTTCGAATTTATTTATTCCTTGAACTTTGCAATTTATTCCTTGTATAATACCACTTTCACTTAATGACAACAAATTAATATTATTCCTAAAATTTTCATTTTCAATAATATAAATCTGATTTGTATCAGGTATGGCTAATACATTAATTGTAATATTTGTAATTTCCCATTTATCAAAATCTTTAGTTATTGCATTTTCAATTCCAAGGTATTTTTGAGCAAATTGCGCATAAGGCCCGGCAGTAAATATTGTTTTTTGCAATTCAAAATCAACCCTTATAATATTACGAGGCAGATAATAAACTAACGGATTCTTATAATTTATATACGATTGTGTTTTCTTTAAATTTACCGTTTGATATGTGGAAACAATTTCTTCCGTTTTGCAAGATGTAATAATAATTACTATAATAAATACGAATACTTTTTTAATCATTTTAGTTATTTTTTTATTGTAATATTTGAATTTACTAATTAGTCATTGCAAGAAAACGGCAAATAGGGAGTTTTCTTGCTGTTGCTAATTTTTCATGGTTTTCTTATTTGCATTAATTACTTTTAAAAGCTTTTGAAATGTTTTCAATAATATCGTTTGCAATAAGCGATTCTTGTGATTGCTGTTTTAAAGCTTTGTCGCCAGCCAAGCCATGTATAAAAACTCCAATATTAGCTGCATGTTCAGGTTGATAACCTTGTGCCAGTAAAGATAAAATAATACCGGTTAATACATCACCGCTTCCGGCAGTAGCCATTCCCGGATTACCGGTAGAATTAAAAAAACACATTCCATTTGTCCAAACAATTGACGTATAAGCACCTTTCAAAACAATAATTATATTATATTTTTTAGCCATTTCAATTTGCAATTGTAACCGCGTATAACTATTTCCTGTTTTTCCAAATAGTCTTTCAAACTCTTTTGGATGAGGAGTTAAAATACTATTTGCAGGAATCCTGGAAAGTAAATCTATATTTTCAGCAATAATATTTAATGCATCGGCATCAAATACCATTGGCTTATTACAAACAGAGATTAAACCGGAAAAAGCAATTTTTGTTTTATCATTTAATCCAATTCCCGGCCCAATTCCCACAGCATTATATTTTTCATCAATGCTAATACCTGAAAAATATTCTTCCTCAGAATCAATGCTTACCATTGTTTCAGGAATTGAGGATTGAATAATTTGGTAACCAATACGTGGAATATGGGTGGTTAATAAACCCACACCCGTCCGTAAACAAGCCCTTGAAGCTAAAATAGCTGCACCCATTTTACCATAACTGCCTGAAATAAGTAGTGCATGTCCAAAATTTCCTTTATGTGCAAATTTCCTGCGTTTTTGAATATATGGCTTTATGTCACTCTCTTCAAGTAATGAATATTGCAATTTTACGTTAGCAATAAATTCGGGGTGTAATCCAATAGGAATACAAATCCATTCACCCACAAATTTTTCATTTTCAGCAAAAAAGAAAGAAAGCTTTGGAAACTGAATAGTTAAGGTATAATCAGCATGAATAATACTCTGTTTATCGTCTGAATTAAAATTATCTTCGCCAAATAATCCGGAAGGAACATCAATGGCAATTATTTCGTTACCGGAATTATTTAAAAGCTCAACAAGCTTTCCTGGAAGTCCTTTTAATGTACGTTTTAAGCCTGAACCAAATAAGGCATCAATACACACACATTTGTTAGAAAGGTTTGGCATTTGAACAGGTTCAGAAATTTCAACAAGCGAAACCCTGTTTTGCTTTTCAAGCCTTAGTTTATTGATAAGAAAATCATCTGAAAATTTATTATTTAAATTTAAATAATGAACCATCACATCATAATTCTTTTCGCTTAATAAACGAGCAACAGCTAATCCATCTCCTCCGTTATTACCGGTTCCGGCAAATATTTTAAACCTATTTTCCTTACTGTATTTTGAAATAATCCATTGCGACAATCCTACAGCAGCTCTTTCCATTAAATCTATTGAAGCAATAGGTTCATTTTTAATAGTATATGCGTCTGCTTCACGAATTTGTCCTGAATTAAGAATTTTCATCTCAATAATTTTTATAGTAAATTATCTATTCTTTACATCAAAAATAAATATAAACTAAGTAGTAATGAAAAATAATATTCAAACTTTACAACTTTAAAAAAAAACTATAATTACATTTCGCCTTATTTAATCAATACAAGTCTAATAATTAGTATATTAGTAAATTACTTAATTAAACATAACCCATAAATAATTTAAGGGCAACAATAGTATTTCAAAAAGATTTTTATATTTGTCAATCACAAACAAATATTAATTAAAACTAAAAGATATGTTTAAAGGACACCCCAAAGGATTATATGTTGCATTTTTTGCTAACATGGGCGAACGATTTGGCTATTATACAATGTTAGCCATATTTACACTTTATTTACAGGCAAAATTCGGATGGACAGCCACTGAAGCAGGTAGAGTATATGGTGGATTTTTATTTGGTATTTATTTCCTCCCGTTATTAGGTGGAATAATTGCCGATAATTTATTAGGTTATGGAAAAACCATTGCTCTTGGTACAATAATTATGTTTATTGGCTATATATTATTAGCCATGCCAGGTACGGGAGAATGGTTTATATATGGTGCATTAGCAGTTATTTCTCTCGGAACAGGTTTGTTTAAAGGTAATTTGCAGGCATTAGTCGGAAATTTATACGATGATCCTAAATATAGTAAGTATAGAGATTCAGCTTTTAATATTTTCTATATGGGAATTAATATCGGAGCATTTTTCGCCCCAAATGCAGCACGAGCTGTAAGCAATTGGTATTTAGGAAAAGAAGGCTTTACTTATAATAAAGCAATTCCTGACCTTGCCCATAAATTTCTTCATGGAACATTAGAAAGTACTGCACATTTAGAACAATTAGCAAGGGCTCAAATGGGTGATGCTTTTACAAATTTGGCAGACTTTAGTCAAAAATATATTGATAGTTTAAGTAGTTCGTACAATGGAGGATTTGCCATTGCAGCACTAAGCATGATAATTTCATTAGCCATATTTTTGGGTTTTAGAAAATATTATAAAAAAGCTGATGTTACTTTTAAGGAACAAAAAGCTCAAAATGAAACTGTAGTTGAAATGACAAAAAAACAAGTTAGAGAAAGACTTGTTGCCTTAGGGTTAGTATTTTTTGTAGTTATGTTTTTCTGGATGGCTTTTCACCAAAATGGATTTACACTTACAATTTTTGCGCGTGATTATACAGTAGCTGCCGTAAGTAAAGGAACAGCTATAATATTTAATCTTTCGTCATTATTGCCTGTTTTGTTTGCAATAATAGGTGTTGTATTATTGTTAGGCAAAAACAATTCAGGTAAAATTAAACTTACCGGAGCAGTAGTAACAATACTAAGTTTGCTTGTTGCTTACTTTGTAATAAAACAATATCAACCTGAAGGAAATCCTATTTCACCTGAAATTTTCCAACAATTTAACCCAATTTTTATTGTATTTCTAACACCGGTTATTGTTGGATTTTTTGCATGGATGCGTAAAAATGGAAAAGAACCTTCTTCTCCTAAAAAAATTGGAATTGGAATGTTATTAACAGCGTTAGGATTTACTGTAATGATAATTGCTTCTAAAAATTTATTAAGCCCTTCTGATTTAGAGGGTGGTGTTTCCGAATCGCTTCGTTCACCTTATTGGCTTATAGGAACTTATTTTACACTTACAGTTGCCGAGTTATTTTTAAGTCCAATAGGCATTTCATTCGTTTCTAAAGTTGCTCCGCCTCAATATAAAGGATTAGCACAAGGCGGGTGGCTTGGTGCTACTGCTTTAGGAAATCTGGCTGCCGGCTTAATTGGCCCGTTTTGGGACAAATGGGAATTATGGCAATTCTTTTTATTATTAGTAGGACTCTGTTTACTTTCAGCTATTTTTATATTCTCAATACTAAAAAGATTAGAAAAAGCTACTTCAGCTTAATTTAATTAACAACTATTAATTAACCTGAAAAGCCGCTCAAGTTGAGCGGCTTTTTTATTATCTAAAATTTAGTGTTTTTCTTTTTATAAATTATTGTGGCTGCCATCGCAAAATGGTTTATTTCCTGTTTGTTTACAACCGCACAAAGCAACTTTTTTGGCTTCGCTTATTTCAACTTTTACAGGTTTAAAAGAAGTTGTTTTATGCGAACCGTCACAAAACGGCTGGTTGGCAGACTCGCCACATGCACACCACCAATAATTTCCCGGTTCCAGGTTTAATACATAAGGTTGTTTTTGAACTATTTTAGCTTTTCCCATAATTTATTAATTTTAAATTATTAAAACGAATAATAAAATTCAATTTAAACAGATTTAAGTTAAATTAACATAAAATTCAACTGATTTATCTTAATTTTAACTTTCTAAAATAATTGATTAACTTAAAAATTAGAAATTATGAAAAAATCGTGGATTGTACTTATTGTAATAGCTGTTGTTGTTATAATAAGCTACTCGTATGTTAAAGGAGTTTACAACAAAATGGTTTTATTAGATGAAAATGTTAGTGCAAGTTGGGCTCAGGTAGAAAATGTTTATCAAAGAAGAGCCGACTTAATTCCTAACCTTGTTGCCACGGTGAAAGGTTATGCATCGCATGAAAAAGAAACCTTAACCCAGGTAATTGAAGCCAGGGCTAAAGCAACCAGCGTTAACATAACTCCTGCAAATCTTAATGCAGCTTCAATACAACAATTTCAACAAGCACAAGCAGGCTTATCTTCCGCTTTATCAAAATTAATGGTTGTTGTTGAACGTTATCCCGAGTTAAAGGCAAATCAGAACTTTCTTGAGCTGCAAGCCCAGTTAGAAGGAACTGAAAACAGAATTGCTGTTGAACGAAAAAAGTTTAACCAATCGGCACAAGGCTATAATACTTACATTCGGTTTTTCCCTAAAAATATGTTTGCCAATATGTTCGGGTTTGAAAAGAAAGCCTATTTTGAAGCTGAAAAAGGTGCTGAAAAAGTCCCTAAAGTTGAATTTTAAATTTTAGAATTAACAATAATGAGAAACGATAAAGAAAGTATTATTGTTATTAAACATTGAACTTTGCATTAAATATAATTGGTTTTACCGAATTGCCTGAAGAAAAAAGAAGTATATAATAGCTAAAACAATTATTATAATAATAACTTTTGGGGCAAAGGCAGAAAAACTAAAAAATGCTGAAAGCAAAGATTATTTCATTCACAAAATGCAAATTTCCGATAGAGAAATTGATGAAACATTATATAGGATAGAATTATACAAATTAGCTAAAATTTATTTAATTCATATATTTTCAAATTATATTAAATAACATGAAAGCAAAAAACTTTTTTACAAAAGAACAAAAAGAGCAAATAACAAATGCCATTAAAAAAGCTGAATTAAATACTTCAGGTGAAATTCGTGTGCATATTGAAAACTCTTTTAAAGGAAACGTATTAGATAGAGCAACTGATATATTTAAAATGTTGAAAATGCATAAAACGGAACTTAGAAATGGCGTTTTATTTTATCTTGCCATAAAGAATAAAGAATTTGCCATTTTAGGCGATGGTGGAATAAATGCAAAAGTACCGGAAAATTTCTGGGATGCCATAAAAGCAAAAATGGTAGAAAATTTTAAAGAAAACAAATTTACAGAAGGCCTTTCAGAAGGTATATTAATGGCAGGCGAACAACTAAAAACACATTTTCCACATCAAAAAGATGATGTTAACGAATTACCTGATGATATTTCTTTTGGAGAGTAAACTAATTTGAAAATAACTTTGTTCCTCAAAAAAAGAATAACTTTCAAATTATTAAATTAACACATTGTCAAATTTTAATTAATTATGAAAAAATTAAAAATAAAAGTATTAACAATAGTAATATTCTTACTAAGTTCAATAATTGTCGGCGCACAAGAAATACCTAATCCTATGTCTCCTCCCCGACTGGTAAATGATTTTGCAGGCTTTTTATCCTCAAATGAAACAGCCAGCCTGGAACAACAATTAAGGCAATTTAATAATGAAACATCAACACAAATTGTAATTGTCATTGTTAAAAGCTTAGACGGTGCCGATAAAGCAATGTATGCTACTGAACTGGCAGAAAAATGGGGAATTGGGCAAAAAGGGAAAGATAATGGATTGCTTATTTTAGTAAAGCCTAATTATAATAACGAAAAAGGAGAAGTTTTTATAGCCACGGGTTATGGTTTGGAAGGCGTTGTTCCTGATGCTATTGCTAAAAGGATTGTTGAAAATGAAATACTCCCTAATTTTAAGCAAGGCAGAAATTATCAGGGATTGCAGGCAGCAGTTAATACATTAATGTCGCTTACAAAAGGTGAATTTACGGCTGATGAATACAGGAAAAAAACCAAAAGGCAATCGGGAAGAAGCTTATTCCCTATCTTTTTTATTCTTTTCATTATTATTATTTCATCAATAGGTGGAGGCAGGCGTGGAAGACACCATACTGTTGGGGGCAGTTTACCCTTTTGGATTGCAATGGGTATGATGGGCTCCGGTAGCCGTGGTTCCAGTGGAAGCTTTGGCAATTTTTCATCGGGAGGCGGTGGTTTTGGCGGATTTGGCGGGGGAAGTTTTGGCGGTGGCGGTGCCGGTGGCAGTTGGTAATAAAATATCTTAGTTAGTATGGCTAAGAAAGCAAATCAAGACTCTCATTCCTGAAGAAAACATGACTGAGAAACTTTTCTCATGAACAACTGGGAATAATCTGCTTATTTAACATAAATTATTATGTCTGAATTTACGCAAAATTACAAACAGCGGGTTGAAAAACTAACCAATTATACTATTGGCCTTATTGAAGGAAAAAATGGATTAGCATTACTTAAGGAATTTCAAATATTGGAAACATCCTTTTTACCACAAGATATTATTCAGGCTTTCGATAATATTTTTGAAAAAGTAAAAGATATAGAAAAAATTAAAACAGCTTCAAATAAGCTATTTAATATTCTGTATAAAAATTTATCAAAACTAAAAAAGTATAATTACCCTAAAAGTTCACTGATAAATTATTTAATTGAAGATAATACAGGGGTAAAAAAACATCTTGCCCATACAGGCAAAAACATAAAACTGATTAACCAAAAACAAAGCAATGATGTTTTAAGTATTTTAATAAAGAATTTTGTTGAGCTTGAGGGTTTTACAAGCCATTATACTATAATAGAGAATATTATATTCCCGGCAATTGAAAAAAAATGGGGTAATTATCAATGCCTTAAATTAATGTGGTCTTTTCATGATGATATTAGAAAAAACATAAAAAAATCTGTAGAAATACTTAAAACAGAACCATTTGACTTACAATTATTTAATAAATTCAGCAGCAAAGTATATTTTAATATTAACACCATTGCTTTCAGGGAAGAGAGTGTTTTGTTCCCTGTAATGTATGAAACGTTCGAGAAAGATACTTTTCAACAAATGCTTTCTCAAATTGACGAGCTTAATTTGCAGTATGTTAATATAAAGCCTGTGGACAAAAAGCCTGAACATTCTTCTACTAAAGAAAAGTTAATTAAGCTAAGCACCGGGGAGATGAGCCTGGAACAAATTGAGTTGGTTTTTAACCATTTGCCTGTAGATATTACTTTTGTTGATGAAAATGAGAAAGTGAAATTTTTCTCAACACCAAGGCATCGTATTTTTCCAAGAACAACAGGAATTATTGGCAGAACAGTACAGAATTGCCATCCTCACGAAAGTGTGGAAATAGTAAATAAAATAATAAACTCATTTAAAACCGGAGAAAAAGATGTTGCTTCTTTTTGGATAAAAATGAAAGATAATTTTGTATTAATACAATATTTTGCCGTACGCGATAAAAACAATAATTATAAAGGTGTTTTAGAAGTTTCGCAGGAAATATCTGAAATACAAAAAATAGAAGGTGAACGTAGATTATTGGATTGGTAGTACTAATTTAACAGAAAAAAATAATCCTGGTTTTATTCACATAACTTAACAATATATGATGTCATCAAAGAAATTTCCAAAAACTTTTTGGGTAGCAAATACATTAGAACTATTTGAACGTTGGGCCTGGTACGGGCTATTTATGGTACTGGCAGTTTATCTTACAGGCTCAACCGATACGGGGGCACTCGGATTTACTCAATCGCAAAAAGGATATTTAATGGGAAGTGTAGTGGGAATTCTATATTTCCTGCCGGTTATTACAGGAGCCCTGGCTGATAAATTCGGTTATAAAAAAACACTTTTAGCTGCTTTTGCCATTCTGTCTTCAGGTTATTACATGATGGGATTATTCAGAAATTACTATTCCGTATTTTTTGCATTTTTGTATCTTGCTGTTGGTGCCGCTCTTTTTAAACCGGTTGTTATTGCAACAATTTCTAAAACCACTACAAAAAAAACCTCATCTATTGGATTCGGAATTTATTATATGATTGTAAATGTGGGAGCTTTTATAGGGCCAATTTTTGCATCAAAACTTAGAGAAACATCTTGGAGTTATGTCTTTTACATGTCTTCTGCAATTATTGCCTTAAATTTTGTACTGGTTCTGCTTTTTTACAAAGAACCTGAACGGGAAATAAATAAAGAGCCTCTGGGAAAATCAATTGTAACAATATTTAAAAACATTGGAATTGCCTTAAAAGACACTAAGTTTGTTATACTCCTTTTAATTATTGTAGGTTTCTGGACTATGTACAATCAGTTGTTTTACTTGCTTCCCGTTTTTGTAGATCAGTGGGTTGACACAACTATTTTATACAGAATTATTGCAAATATATCACCATGGTTTGCATCAAAAGTTGGAACAGCAGAAGGAACTATTTTGCCCGAAATGCTCCTGAATATTGATGCCCTGTATATTGTTATTTTTCAGGTTCTTATCTCAAGTTTAATTACCAAGTGGAAACCATTGAGCACCATGTCGGTTGGGTTTTTAATATCGTCAATTGGCTTAGGATTGTCGGTAATGACTCAAAATCCTCTTTTCTTGCTACTTTCTATTTTTATTTTTGCTATTGGAGAAATGTCCAGTTCGCCACGTATTCAGGAATACATTGGAATGATTGCCCCAAAAGGAAAAACAGCACTATACATGGGTTGCTCTTATTTACCCTTTGCCCTCGGTAGTTTTTTAGCCGGAATTATTTCAGGTAATGTGTATGGTGCAATGTCTGATAAAACCGTTTTACTAAAAAAAGAGATTCTGCAACGCGGACTTAATATTCCTGAAGTATCGAATACTTTTTCGCAAAACGATTATTATACAAAAGCTTACGAATTATTACATATGAATCAAAAAACACTTACTGAATTTTTATGGAATAAATATCATCCTGAGCATATCATGTATTTGCTAACCGGAATTGGAATAACAACTGCTATAATATTATTTTTATATGACCGGATTATTATTAAAAAAATAGCATAACCCGGGTTAGAATCCATTTAACTGCATAGTTACAGTAGGTATTAATAAGAGTAAACCCAAAATCATTAAAATAACCATAAAAGGGAAAACCCATTTCACCCATTTTTCATAAGGAATTCGGGCAACACCCAATACCCCGATTAAAACACCTGAAGTAGGCGTTATCATATTGGTAAAACCGTCGCCAAATTGAAAAGCCATAACAGTTGCTTGTCGCGATAAGCCAATTAAATCGGAAAATGGTGCCATTATAGGCATAGTTAAAGCTGCTTTTGCTGATCCGGAAGGAATAACAATGTTTATTACTGTTTGAATAAAATACATGATGCTTACTGTAGTAACTTTACCAAAACCTTCCATTGAACCGGAAAGTTTGTAAAGAATCGTATCAATCACTTTCCCGTCTTCTAAAATAACAATTATCCCACCGGCAAGGCCAACAATTAAGGCGGCTGAAAGAATATCTTTAACCCCGTTAAGAAAGGAAAAGGTGATTTTATTGGGCGAATAATTCATGGCAATGCCTGAAAATATTCCCATAGTAAAAAATAAAGTTGCAATTCGCATGATATACCACTGGTACCCCATAACACCAATAATTAAGAATAGAATTGTGCTGCCAAGAAGCGTAAGGATAAAAAAATGAACCGATTTTCGCAAAGACAGAAAACCAACAATAATAAATAATCCCGCACTAAAAGGAAGCATAGGCAGATTCTTTGAAGAATTTCCTATTTTCATGTTTGTTTCCGGATAAATAAAAGCAAAAACAATAATAGCAATTGAAATAATTGCATAAGAAATCCAAGCCGATACAGGTGTATAATAATCAATTTTACTTAAATCATGTACTTCTCCCCTGTTTCGCCAATATTCATCTTCCTGATAAACAGGAGATTTAGAAGGATTTTTCCGCACCTTACGCGCATAACGAATTACATAAGTGATTCCAACAACATTAATAACTAACCAACAAAACAAACGATATTCAAACCCTGAGAACAATGGTAGATTGGATAATCCTTGTGCAATGCCAATAGTAAACGGATTTAAAACAGCACCTGCAAATCCTAATCCTGCGGCAACAAATACCAATCCCACACCGGTTATTGAATCAAACCCCATTGAAATAGCCAACGGAACCAAAATAATGATAAAAGCAATGGTTTCTTCACTCATTCCGAAGACAGCTCCAAAAATACTAAACAGCACCATTATCATTACCATTATAATATATTCTACTCCAATATATTGAAAGAATTTGTACTTATCTACACGTTTGGTAAATCTTAAAAAAGCATCTATTCCAACATCCATTGCTTTGCTCTCGTTCATAATCCAAAAAGCTCCACCAATCATTAAAATAAAAACTATAATCCCCGATTGTCGTTCAAATCCTTTAAATATAGCGGAAAAAACCTGCCAGGTCTGAGGTTGGCTGTTAACATAACGAAAAGTCATTTCGGATTTTTGAATACCATTTTGCGTAATATCTTTTTTAAAATATTCGCCACCCGGAAACACCCAGGTTAATATGGCGGCTAATATTATAATATAAAAAACAATTACATAGGTATGCGGAATTTGTCTTTTTTTAACCATTATTTACTGATTTTAAACAACTTATAGAATAATTGCTATTTGCATTAGTTAATAAGTACAAACCAATTTTAACTTTAAATTCAAAACTGTAATAATACATGCGGCCTGACTCGCTTAAACATCTTTTGTAATACTCTTTTGCTTTAACTATATTATTTATTTTCTGGTATATTTTGGCAGTTTGAAGTAACGAGAAAGAACGATAATAATCATGTATTCCTTCTCCGTTTTCAATAACATAATTAAAATTATTGATTGCCTTCTCAAATTTTTTCAACTTCTGCTCTGCCCTGGCCATTCTGTAAAAATATTCAACTTTTTCCTTCTTGTTATAGTCATTAAGGTTATTTGATTTTTTTAAAATTTGCAATGTTTCTTTATATTTTCCGCCATCAAATAGTATTCTTGACTTTAATAAATTTATATTTATTATTTTCTTATTCACAGCTTCACTATAAGCATGTTTATCAGACTCTAAAACATTATCATCCGAAGCTATAATTTTATTTATTTCACTATTATAATTAATAGAATCGTTATGAAGCAAATAATACCAGGCTAATTTTAAACGGGCATTATTCTTATAAAACCTTCCGGAATAATGACTTAAAAAAGTTGTAAAAAATCTTTCTGTTTCATTTTTATTATCGTATAGTTTACAAATACCTTTTACATAATTAAAATGCTGAATAGGAATTTCATCACCGGATTGATTATTTTCAAATAATATTTTTTCAGCCAATTTGAGCTTACCTCTTTTTAACAATGCTGACGATACAGAATAACGGATTATAGAGCTTTTTTCAGAATTTTCTATAATCTCATTTACAAACTCAGTATTGTTTAAAATATCCTCGTTTAAAAAAATATTAGTGAAAAACTGAATCATAAAACCTTCAATATTAAACGTATGGTTTTTATTTGCATAATTAGCAAATCTTTCCAATTGTTTTAACCCATTTTGTAAGTCTCCTTTTATTCCAATTAAATTTGCAATCCATTTAAAATCAGAGGGTATTAAACCGAACATAACATTATATATGCCTAAAAGCTTATTATTCATCTGAAATGCAGGGTATAGCTCTATGTTTTTTTTTATGTATTGAAATGATTGATAAATATCGTAACCCGTATATAAATATTGGTTATGTAAAAATCGTAAAATGGCTCTGTGCAAATATATTTCAGATATTGAATAAAATTTCCAGGCTGATTTTTCTTCATCATCTAATAATTTCTCTATTTGAATCTCAGTATTCGATAAAAATAACTCATATTCAAGATTATTATCATCAATTAATACTCTTAAAAAATCGAGTAAATTCTGATTATAATAAATTAAATTATTTGAAGCATAATTGCTCTTTTCTAATTCAATAAACTTAACAGCTTTTTTAAACTCAAGATTCATTGAATATAAATATGCCATTTTAACATTTGGAGAAAATTCAACATTTGCATTTACTTGTAGCCTAAATATAATATACAAGATAACAGTAAAAAAAATAGTTTTTTTAATTGGCATATCTACAATTTAACGTACAAATGAATAATGATTGGAAAAATTATTTTAATCCTGAAAATAAGCAAAAAAAAACGGTTAAATAACTTTAACCGTTTTTTAAAATATAAATACAATTTTATTCTATACCGGCTATTTCAGTGTCAACTAATATTCTTCCGCAATATTCGCAAACAATAATTTTCTTTCTTGTTCTGATATCTACCTGGCGTTGTGGAGGAATTTTATTGAAACATCCGCCACATGCATCACGCTCAACCGGTACAACTGCCAATCCGTTTCTGGCATTTTTACGAATACGGTTGTAAGCAATAACCAATCTTTCTTCAATCATTTTTTCAATCTCTTCTGCTCTTTTTTCTAAGACTGATTCTTCTTTTTCGGTTTCAGTAATTATTTCATTAAGCTCTCCTTTTTTTTGTTGCAAATCGCTGTTACGCTCTTCAAACAATTCTTTCGACTTTTTTATTACCTCTGTTTTATTTTCTATCTCTCCCGAATACTCTTTAATTCTTTTTTCACACAATTCTATTTCCAAAGTTTGAAATTCTATTTCTTTCGATAGAGAATCAAACTCCCTGTTATTTCTAACATTCATTTGCTGACTTTCATATTTTTTTATTAAAGCCTCAGCATTGGCTATTTCAGTTTTCCTATTTGTTAATGCAGTCTGAAAATTATTTATTTCATCTTCCATTTTCTCAATTCTTGTTTGAAGTCCGGCTAACTCATCTTCTAAATCGCCAATTTCCAACGGAAGTTCACCTCTTAAAGTTTTTATCTTATTTATTTCTATATCAACTTTTTGTAGTTCATACAAAGCTTTAAGCTTGTCTTCAATGGTTAATTCCTTTTTTTTCTGAACTTTTGTACCTGCCATAATCGTTTAATTACAAATATTTTATTGGGTTTGTGTTTATTTTTGATAAATGAAGTGCAAATTTAGGGAATTTTTTAATAAGTAGATTATAAATTAAGTACTTTGTAAATTGTTCGCTCTCATAATGGCCAATATCGGCAATTAAAATTTTCCCTTCAGCATCAAAAAACTGGTGATATTTAAAATCTGCTGTAATAAAAATGTCTGCATTTTTACGCATAGCTTCTTGTAACAAGAAAGAACCGCTTCCACCGCAAAATGCCACTTTAGTAATTTTTCTGTTCAACAATTCCGTATGTCTGATAACACCGGAATTAAAAATATTTTTTATTTTTCTTAAAAAATCTGCTTCACTTATTTCATGTTCCAATTCGCCAATCATACCAGCTCCTATTTTATTATAAGTATTCATTAAAGGATAAATATCATAAGCAACTTCCTCGTATGGATGAGATTGAACCAATGCTTGAATAATATTAGCGGTTAAATGCTTTGGAAAAATGGTCTCAAATCTAACTTCATTCTCTTTATGCAATTTCCCTTTTTCTCCAACAAATGGATTTGCTGCTTCATTTGCCCTGAAAGTTCCAAATCCTTCAGTATTAAAGCTGCAACTATCGTAATTACCAATATTTCCGGCGCCCGAACTAAATAACGCTTTACTAACCTTATCAAGACTCTTTACAGGAATAAATGTAACTAATTTGTACAATAACTCATTTACCGGCTTAAGTATTCGACAATTGGATAAAGCCAGCCTCTTACAAATTTCACCGTTAACGCCATTAAATACATTATCTAAATTGGTGTGCAAAGCATAAACAGCAATATCGTTTTTTATGGCTTTAATTAGTATGCGCTCAACGTAGTTCTTCCCTGTAATTTTTTTTAAGGAACCAAATAATACAGGATGATGTGAAATTATTAAGTTAATATTATTTTGTAGAGCTTCCTCAATAACAGCTTCAGTAACATCAATACAAATTAATGCACTTTTTATTTCTTGTTCAGGGTTTCCAACAATTAACCCTGAATTATCATATGATTCCTGATAGTGTAAGTCTGCAATTTTTTCAAGATATGAAGTAATTTTCTTTAAAATCATTTACAATAATTAAGAAGTAAGTTATTAAAATTAAGATATACCTTTCTAAAGATGCACTATTGCTTATATAAAAAGCGTTTTTCAGTTTTGCTAAACTACAAATTAATTATTAATTCTCACTTATTAAAAAAGTTCAACTTCAATATTTTGTATAAATGCTGTAAATGTATGTTCTCCCTCGGCTTTAGCCTCAGACAATAACACTAATACAGATTTTTCTTCTCCACCTCTTGTAGCAATTTTCACCTCTTTCCTTATGCCAACAATTTTTGGTTTTGATGAATCAATAAAGGATGTAATAAAATCGTCGTGTTTTGATTTATCCTTAGAAAAAAGTACCCTCACGTTACGTGATAAAACATTTTCCTTTTGCAAATCCCACAATTCTTCAGCAGCTTTATTAAAAAATAAAATTTTACCCGAATTATCAATAGTTACAATTGCATCAAGCGCACCTTCCAAGGTTTTCTCATTTAAAACCTTTACTTTTTCAATTTCTTTAAATTGTTGTTCAATCTCTTTTCGTGTTTCTTCTAACTTAATATTTAATTCTATTTCGTTTTGCTTTAATCTTTCTTCCTGCTGTATTAATATTTCCGTTTGCTCTTTGTTTTTTATTTCCATCATTTTCTGTGCAGTAATATCATTAGCAATAGAAACAATCTTATCTAATTCTCCATAAATATCATAAACTGCTGTATAGGTAACCTGCAACCAGACTTCTTTATTGCTTTTTGTTAATCTTTTCGCCTGGCCTTGATATGGTTTTCCGTTTGCAATACTTTCCCAAATTATTTTAAAGTCTTCCCTGTCTGTATCAGGCATTAAATCAAAAATACTTATATTTCGCAAGTCCATTTTTCCATACTCCAGGCACTCTTGAAATTTTTTATTACTATTAATTAATATTCCATTTGGATCATACTCGGCTTTCATGCTTGACAAATCAATTGCGTTTAATTGTCCTTCATGGTCAAGGCTGATTTTTTTCTGTTCCGTATTGTCAATTGCGAGAAACAATATTTTTTCCACTCCGCCTTCTGCTGTTCGCACACAGGTATATGTTGACATAGTCCATAAATCTTTACCCGATTTAGTTACATGCTTCATATAGCCTTCAAAATGCTTTCCACCCCTTGATAACTCGCCCCACATATCGTTAAACCAATCAATATCTTTTGTATGAATAAAAGTTGAAATATGCTGTCCTTCAACTTCGTTATTCTGTGTATATTCTAACTTATGCAAAAATTTGGTATTGGCATACAACAAAATTCCCTGCACGTTATACTCAGCTCTAATCAGGGTATGATTTACCGAATTTGTAAAACTCACAAACTTTTCGCTTTGCTTAGCAGCTTCTTCTTGAGTAGCTTGTAACTCTTCCATATTCTGACGCATCTCTTCTTCTTGGATAGCAAGCTTTTCAGCTTGTTCCTGCGAATCTTGCAAAAGCTTAGCTGTTCGCAAATTGATTTTCATATTGGCAATGGTAGATGCTATACTTTCTCCAATTTTTTCAACAAAATCAATTACATATTCTTTAAAGTCGTTAAAAGATGCAAATTCTATAACTCCATGTACTTCTTCATTAAAAATTAAGGGAACTATTAATAAATATCGAGGATTTCCTTCGCCCAAACCAGAAGTAACATCAACATAATCATCAGGAACTTCATTCATATAAATGATTTTTTTCTCCAATGCTACCCTGCCAACTAATCCTTCACCCCATTCAATCCGTTTTTCGCTATATTTTTTCCTGTTATAAGCAAAATGTGAACTTAGTTCAAAATATTTTTCACTTTCTATTTCGTTTAACACAAAAAACCCACCTTGAATTGCGTCAATATATTTGCCGAGGTTACTAATAACTTCAAATGACAATTTTTCCATATCATCATTATTTTGTCTTAATATCTCACCGAATTTAGCAAGGCCTTCGGTTACCCAATTCTCCTGATCTTCAATTTTTTTGCGTTTTATCTCCTCTTCTTTACTTTGCTTTAAATTATCTTTTAAATTCACAAGTGCTTTCCCTAAAATATCATCTTCATCGTCAAATTGATATTCAACATCAGTATTGCCTTCACTCAGCTTACCGGCAAAATCTATTAATTTAACAGTTTTTCTCCTTTCTTTTTCAGCGGTTTTAAGGGCATAGCTAAAATTACTTGAAACAATTAATCCGATAAAATAACTTATTCCAAATAATACTAAAGGTAATGAATCAGCTATGTATAATAAATTATTATGTTGATGCACTAAAGCTATATTGCTAAAAGTAAACGAAAGATCTTCATTAGATAATTCAAAGAAAAGAGCAATGAGTAGATAAATAATTCCAATGACCGTACCGCCAATGGTAAACTGTATATGAAGTTTATTTAATTTTTTCTTTTTCATGGATGATATGAAGTATTGTTTATATTGATTTATTTTGCTTCAATAAATATCAAATATATTAATTTTTGTCTCTTTAATGGAATAAAAGTTTGAAAAATTGGTATTGGATTATAATCTGCCAAAACTATATCTTCCTAATTAAGAAAACTTAACGCTAAATACTAATAATTAATAAGGCATTTCCCCTATAACATAAGTGAATTTACCCCTGTCGCTTCATTATTTATTTAAATATTTTTAATGGTTATAATTTAGAGTTTCGTTTTCAAATCAATTATCAACCGCTTAACATGAATTATATTTTACCTCTATTTTTTTTAATCATTTTAATATTGGCATTAAGCTATTTAATTATTAAAAAAAATCTTAATTCAAAAAAAACAGGAACAGATACTACAAAACCTATTGAAATTAAAGAGCAACAAGATTTATATAATTTCTTTAAACATAAACTGCAAGATTTTGAATATGATATAGTAGCTAAAGAAAAAGAAATTTTAGATAAAGAAAATAAGTATAAAAAAATACTTGATTCATTTATTAGCGGAATATACATAAGCACTCCGGAATATAAAATTGAATATTTAAATAATTCTATGATTCAGGAAATTGGATATGATGCAACAGGCAGTTCATGTTACGAAGCTATATATAAAAAAAATAAAAAATGCGAATGGTGTATTTTCGATAAGCTTAAAAAGAATGAAGATATTATTTATGAACATTATAATTCTGAAAAAGATAAATACTATCAAATAAAAAACAGTTTGTTAGAAAACGGAAACAATCTTTCTATTCACCATGACATAACTTCACTTAAAAAGTCGGAAAAAAAATTAATTACAAGTGAAATGCAATTTCGCGATTTATTTGATTTTTCGCCATTGCCTATGCTTATTCACAGTAATGGCAAGATTGTTATAGCTAATAATGCAACCGTTCGCTTTTTTGAAACAACAGATATTACAAAAATAGTAGGCAGGCCTGTAATAGATTTTATACACCCCGAACAGGTTGAAAAAGTGAAACAAAACTTAAATAAGGTTTATTCAAAAGGATGGCAATATGGCACAATTATTCATAAATTAATAACCGTTAAGTCAAATATTAAATTTGCAGAGGTAACCGGATTTTTAACAAGTTATGAAAATTGTCCTGCAATACATATAGTTTTAAACGATGTAACTGAAAAACAACAAACGGAACAAGCACTTAAAGAAAGTGAAGAAAAATACAAAAAACTTATAAACGATTCTTCTATTGGAATTGGAATTTTTAAAGACACAAAAATATATTTTGCCAACACGGCTTTACAAAAAATGTTTGGCTTTAATAATTATGACAGTTTTATTAAAAACCCGATTAGCAATTATTTAACCAATGAAAGTAGATTATTATTGCAAAAAAGAATAGATAATAATAAAAACGGGCTTCCTGTTGAATCTACAACTGTATTCAAAATTATAAGGAAAGACGGACAAATTAGAAATTTAAAAATACGGGCTTCTAATATTATTTTAAATAATGAGAAACTAAGGCATGTAACTTTTATTGATATTACAGAAAGATTAAAAGCTGAAGAAGAACTAAAAAATTCAGAAGCAGAACTAATAAAAACAAATTCTCAAAAAGATAAGTTTTTTTCTATTCTTGCCCACGACCTGAAAAATCCATTTAATACCCTTTTAGGCTTTACCGAACTTTTACATTTAAATCATAATAAATATAATGCTGAAAAAAGACACAAATTTATCAGCCTGATATACGATAATGCAAAAAATATTCATAACTTGCTTGAAAACCTTTTATTATGGTCTCGTAATCAAAGGAATAGAATTAACTACAAACCAAAACAAATAAATTTATATAACTTAATACAGGAAAATTTCCGGCTTTTTACACCGGCAGCTAATGAAAAAAATATTAAATTATTAAATTTTGTTAAAAAAGATATTGAAGCTTTTGCTGATTACAATATGATAGACACAGTATTAAGAAATTTACTCTCAAATGCGATAAAATTTACTTCGCAAAAAGGAAAAATTACCGTAAAATCTGAATTAATTAACCAACCCGAAGAAATGATTAAAATTTCTGTTGAAGATACTGGTATCGGAATTACAAAAGAAAATCTTCCTAAACTTTTTAGTATTTCAGATAATTTCACAACTGAAGGAACTGAAAATGAAAAAGGAACAGGCTTGGGCTTAATACTGTGCAAAGAATTTATTGAAAAACACAAAGGGAAAATATGGGTTGAAAGCAGTATAGATAAAGGAAGTAGCTTTATTATTACATTAAACAAACATCAATAAAGATTAGAATTATGTTTAAATCAAAAGGCTTAATCTCATCAGTAGGTATTTCAGCAATTTTAGTTGTGATGATGCTTTTATGGGGAACACATAATATCAATACCTACAAAAATGAAATTATTAATAATAAATTAAATGTTTTAAAAGCTGAGGCAAAAAATGCATCCCTTTCAATAAATATGATGATTAATGAACACCTTCAGGTATTTATAAATGTCTCAAAAGATAAATGTACAAAAAGTGCATATAATGTCGGCAAATCAATTAATGATATTTCCGATTCATTTCTGTCAACTACATTAATTAGTCATAAAAATGAAATAAATAATATTATGCTTATTGATTCACAAGGAACAATATTCAAAAAATATTCTTTAATTAACAATAGCATTTTTATTGACCGTAATAAATTAAAAACACAAAATCCAAAAGGATATAAGTATGTAAATAAATACAATAAACCATTTTTTTCAACTCCGAAATTTAATAAAAGTAATAAACAAGAAATGGTATTTTTTTTTCCTGTGAGTAACATCCAAGGAGAAATTGGTTTTACTCTAAATATTGCAGATATTCTAAGAAGAATACTTGACCCTTTAAATAAAACTAAATACCAATCTGTTAGTTTAATAAGTGAAAATGGCAATTTTATTTATGTGCCAAATAAAACACAAAATTACTCCTCAATTAGCCAATATCTTAAGTTCGCTAATAAATATAAGAATATTAATAAACAACTACTTATAAAAACCTTTGACAGACAAATAAGTGCTGATACAGGCAATGTTATTTTACACTATCTTACTAATTCTGTAAACCCTGAGCTGGTTGCATTAGCTTTTGTCCCATTGAAAATAGGAAATCAAATATTTTCATTAGCTCTTGCCTATAATTATAAAGCTTTACTTATTGATGCTAATAAATATTCAAGAAAAGTATGGACTATCATAGTCACTATAATTCTTATTTTTTTATGGATACTCATTATTTTAGTTGTTTCATACCGTAAAAGAAATAATTTAGAAAATGAAAAAATACTTTTGAAAAAATTAGCTGATAAAAGCCTTGATTTAGAAAAGCGAAAAAATGAATACTATTCTCTATATGAAGAGTATAAAACAATAAATGAAGAATTAAATAAAAAAAACTTACTGGTAGAAGAAAGCAATGAAAAATACAGAAACATCTTTGAATTAGGTTCAATTCCAATTATTATTCGCTCAAAAGAAAAAATAATAATGGCTAATAATGCTGCCGTAAAGTTTTTTGAAGCCGGTAATTCTGAAAATTTAATAGGAAAAACTAATAAAGATATAATGCATCCCGATTTTTCCGAACTTGCTAAAAAGAGAATAGCCTATGTTTTAGATGAAAAAGAAAAAGCAGAAGTTATTGAAGCTAAATTTATAACTCTTAAAGGAAATGAAAAAACCGCTAAAGTTCATGGAGTCCCTTTTAGTATAAATAATGAAAACTATGTTCAGGTTATTTTAAATGATATTACTGAAAAAGTTAAAAGTGCAAACAAATTACAAGAAGTTAGCAAAAAACTTGCAATGCATGTTGAGCAAACACCTTTTGGAATTATAGAATGGGACTTAAATTTCAATGTCCAGTCATGGAATAAAGCAGCCGAAAAAATATTTGGTTTTCAATTAAATGAAGCTATCGGGAAGCATGCTTCTTTTATTGTTCCCGAAGAATATAAAAACTTCGTATATAAAGTTTGGGATGAATTAATTTTACTGAAAGTAAGCAATAAAAGTAAGAATAAAAATATTACAAAAAATAGAGAAATCATAATTTGCGAATGGCA
>JAADFW010000005.1 GCA_013152655.1 Chlorobiota bacterium | reverse complement strand
ACGAAACAGCAGATTATACAACCGAATCATCAACAAATTATGAGTTGTGCTATTCTTGTCATAGCCGAACATCTATATTAAGTGACAATTCTTTCGGTGAGCATGATGTACATATACGGGGAGAAGATACACCTTGTAATGCATGCCATGACCCTCATGGAATTAGTAGTAGTCAGGGTAATTCGACAAATAATTCTCATTTAATAAATTTTGACTTGAATATTGTTTCCCCGAATAGTAATGGTGATCTTTATTTTGAAGACAAAGGTTTATTTAGTGGTAGATGCCGTCTTAAATGTCATGGTAGAAACCATCGTCAGTGGTGGTATTCTTATTAAAGGGGAAAAATCAGTTGAATATAAACATATCACTCTATAATAAATATATTTGTAGCTAAATAGTCAAAATCCGAAACAAATAAATTATTTTATGAGGAAACAATACTCTTTCCGGTTTATAATTACTTTTACGCTGATTATTGTTATAGCAATAGTTTCTTTTATCTCATTTTATTTTTTTAACCATGCATTAAGTAGAAAAATCCATGCAGAAGAAGAACATGCAGAAGAAGAAGAAAAAGTTGTTTCAATTCTTGGATTATTAAAAGATCAATATTATGATGCTATCAGCGATAATGATGGTAGAATTATTTATTCTTTTTTAAAAAGAGCAGAACAAAACGAACGAATTATTAATACGTATTTAGTTGATTCTAACGGAATGGTTTTGTATCCTGACAAATTTAAATCATGGCGGTTTGATTCTTTGAAGAAAAACAAAACAATAGATTTTAAAAATGAAATTTCAGTAAGTTTATTTGAGGATAAGCCGGAACACTATTTAAGAGCATTTATGAAAATGCAGAATAAGCCACAGTGCTATAGCTGCCATTCGCCGGATATTAAGCAACTTGGTTATATTGTGCTTGATTTTTCAATGAAAGAAACAGAAGATAAATTAGCTTTAACTACTCGTTTTAGTGTGTTTTACACGGTTGTAATGGTTATAATTATTGTAACAATAATTCTTTTAATGCATTATAGGTTTGTTAAAAGCTCATTAAATATGTTTCATTCATCAATTGATATTATTAACAAAGGAGATTTGTCAGAAAGGGTAAAAATTGCCAAATCGAAAGAATTAGGGCAGTTAAGCAGCAGTTTTAACGAAATGATGGATAAATTTGAATCAACACGTGAGAAATTGAAAAGTTGTTACCAAAAAGAACTTAAAAACACACAAAAATTAGCAAATATTGGTGAAATATCGGCTCGGCTTGCACATGAAATCAGAAACCCGATTACAGGTATTGCAAATGCAATAGATGTTTTTGCTGATGAAATAAAAGATGAGGATCAAATTCCCATTATTGAAGAGATTAAAAGGCAGGCTAACCGGGTTAATCAGGCTATTACTGATTTGTTAAAATATGCGCGGTCAAAAGAACTTATTAAAAGCAAACAGGATGTGAATAAATTAATTGAATCTGTAGTTTTATTTTTACACAGTCAGCATCAAAACAAAAAAATTGAATTTATTCTTACACTTCAAAAAAATCTTCCGGAAATATCAATTGACAGAGAACAAATAGAAAATGCATTATTAAATATTTTTATAAATGCCGTTCATGCCGTTAATTATGAGGGAAGAATTGAAATAATCACAAAACACAATGTAGGCACAAATATGGTTAAAATAGTTATAACAGATAACGGTAAAGGAATTCCGGAGACTGAAATAGATAATATATTTAAGCCTTTTTATACAACAAAAACTGAAGGAACAGGCTTAGGGTTAGCTATTGTAAAAGATATTGCCGACAAGCATCATGGAGAAATTACAGTACAAAATAATACAGAAAAAGGATGTAGCTTTATTTTAAGTTTACCGGTGGTTAGTCCCAATGATATTATAATAAACAATATTAGTTAAGAAGATGAAAGTTCTTGTTATTGATGACGAAAAACTAATACGATGGTCATTCGAAAAGCATTTGGGTGCTCGTGGATATAAAGTCTTTTCTGCCGAAACGGGTGAGCAGGGAATTGAAATATTTAAGAATGAAATTCCTGATGTTATATTTATTGATAATAAATTACCCAATATACAAGGGATTGAGGTGGTGAAAAAAATAAGAGCAATAGATGGAGATTGTGTTATTGTTTTTATGACAGCCTATGGTTCGATTGATACTGCTGTTAAAGCTATGAAAAGCGGGGCGTCTGAATATATAAACAAGCCTTTTTCAAATAAAGAAATTGATTTAATTCTGGAACGAATAAAAGAAAAGGCCAGAAGATTTGCAGAATTAAATATATTACAAAAAAAACAAAAAGAAGATATAACTTTTGATCAGATAATAGGAAATTCAACAGCAATAAAAAAGGTTATTCAGTTATCAAAAAAAATTGCCAAAACCGAAGCAACAACTATTCTGTTGCTTGGCGAAAGTGGTACAGGCAAAGACATATTTGCCCGGGCAATTCATAATTGCAGTACACGTAATCATAAATCATTTGTAACAATTAATTGCTCGTCATTGCCTGAAACTTTATTAGAAAGTGAATTGTTTGGTTATGAAAAAGGTGCATTTACTGATGCCCAAAAATTAAAAAAAGGTTTATTTGAAATAGCTGAAGGAGGAACTGTATTTTTAGATGAAATAGGAGAAATTAGCCCGGCAATGCAAGTTAAGCTGCTTAATGTTCTTGAAAACAGGCAAGTCAGGCGTCTTGGCGGAACGGTTGATATTCCTGTGAACATAAGAATTATAGCTGCTACAAATCAGAATCTTGAAAAAGCAATTGCCGAAAAAAAATTCAGAAACGATTTGTATTATAGGTTAAAAGTATTTCAAATTGATTTGCCCCCATTACGAGAACGCATTGATGACATTTTACTGTTAGCTGATTATTTTATTAAAGAATTTAATATTTTATTTCAAAAAAAGATTAAATACATTGATAATGAAGCGAAAAAAATTTTTCAACAATATACCTGGCCGGGAAATGTGCGCGAATTAAAAAACGTTATTGAAAGAGCCGTAATTCTTGAAAATAATGGTTCTTTACATATTGAAAGCATGCCACAGGAAATATTAGCATTACTTCCCGGCGTTCAAAAACAAAAAGAAAAATCTTTTCAGGATAAAGTTCTGAACAACACAGATTTTTCTTTACCTGACGAAGGAATATCTCTTATCCAATTAGAAAAGCAATTATTAAAGCAGGCTTTATTAAAAGCGAAAAACAACCAAACTAAAGCAGCAAAATTATTAGGTATTTCAAGAGATACGCTCCGATATAAAAAAAAGAAACATAACTTATAACAACTGGGGTATTTAACCCACCGCGGGGCAAATAACCCTCCATTTTTATTTTCCGGTTAAAAACCATATTCCATTATGTACTAATTTGTATTGGCAAATATGTTATTCAACATATTTAATTCATTTTTTAGTATGTTTTAAAGCATTTCGTCAAATTACTAATAGTTTTTACAATCAGAATCAGAAGGCAAGGCTTAATCATATTTTTTTTTTAATAAAACAAGATAAAATATAGCAGTACAATATTTTTGTAAACATCTGAAAGTTAAGAAATTATCAAGCATTAAATTGTATAATAATAATCAACCGGTTATTAATAAAAGCAATTGATCAATTCATCACTAATTTTTACATATAAAAAAAGCAATTAAATTTAATTAGTGTAATTATCTCTATATTAACATATAATGCGTATTGGCATGCCTGTTGATAAGCCTTTTTTAATATTAATAACTTAATTCAAAATTTAAAAACAAAAATTATGAAAAACATTTATTTTATTATTTCAACTTTAATTTTATTTGTATTTGCACAATCAGGGTATAGCCAACTTAGTGGATCTGTACATGATTTTTCAGGTGAATCGTGGAATACAAGTAGTGAAATGTGTATTGTTTGCCATACACCCCATAATGCTGACAATACTGTTTCTGATGCTCCTTTGTGGAATCACCAAGTTACTTCACAAACATTTACAATTTATTCATCGGCAACTTTTGATGCAACCAATGGACAACCTGATGGTAGCTCAAAACTTTGTTTAAGCTGTCATGACGGAGTTACAGCCGTTGACAACTATGGAGGAACTACAACAGGTACTAACATGGTTACAGGTACAGCAGCTTTAGGTACCGACATAAGTAATGACCATCCGGTTTCTTTCACATATGATGCATCTCTTGCTTCAACCGATGGCGAATTAAAAAATCCTGCTACTGATGTTTCCGGATTAGGCGGAACTATTGACGCAGATATGTTATTTAGCGGAAAAATGCAATGTGCTTCTTGCCACGATGTTCATAACGGAACAGGAGTTTCACATTTATTGTTAAAAAGTAATAGTGGTAGTGCTCTTTGTATTACATGCCACACTAAATAAAAAACTTTATTATATTTGTGTATTAAAAAGGGCGATGGAAATATCGCCCTTTTAATTTTTAACAAATTACATTAACAAATGCGTTTAACTTTAAGTTTTGTTTTAGCAGTTTTAATATTTTCTATTTGTTCTTGTTCAACTAATTTTTTGAAGTTAACAAAAAGTAAAGAAACTCCGGATCTTGTTATCTACCCTGCTCCACCTGATACTGCCAGAATACAATTTCTTACCTCTTTTAGTAATTCTAAAGACATAACAGGCGAAAGGTCTCCATTTGTAAAGTTTATTTTAGGTGAAGACGAATCAATGCCAATAACTAAGCCTTATGGAGTACATATTCATAAGGGGAAAATTTATATTTGCGATACTGGTTTAGGAGGGCTTATTATTGTAGATTTAGAAAAAAGCACTTTTAACTATTTTGTTCCTAAAGGGAAAGGACAACTGAAACTTCCTTTAAACAGTTTTGTGGATAATAAAGGCTATTTATATATTGCCGATGGACAACGAAAGCAAATTGTTGTTTTCGATAGTGTTTTAAATTATGTAAACAGCTTTGGCGAAATTGAAAATTTTAAACCTACAGATGTATTTGTATATGATAATAAAATTTGGGTGCCAAACTCTAAAAATAACTGTGTGAATGTTTATAGTAAAGATGATTATAAATTATTAAACAAATTGCCGGATATAGCAAAAGGCGACCCTGGTTATTTGTACTCGCCAACTAATATATACCTTGCAAATGGAGATTTATATGTAAGTGATTTTGGTGATTTTAAAATTAAAAAGTATAACCTTAAAGGAGAATTTCTTTCATCAGTAGGTAGTTATGGCCGGAGTCTTGGCCAATTTGTCCGTCCTAAAGGTATAGCTGTTGATAAAGAATCGAATTTGTACGTTGTTGATGCAGGCTTTGAGAATACTCAAATTTTTAATAAAGACGGACAATTGCTTATGTATTTTGGCGGACCTTACCAAGGGCCCGGTGATATGTGGCTTCCAACAAAGGTTGTTATTGATTATGATAATTTAAAGTATTTTCAAAAATATGTTGATGACAGTTTCAACCTTAAATATATTATTATAGTTTCCAATCAATACGGCCCTGATAAAATAAATATTTATGGGGCAATAAGGTTTAAAAACAGTAAAAATAAAGAATGATTTTTTGGAGGAAATGCAGGATTTATATTTCGGTAATTACCTTTAGTTTATTATTTGGATGTTCGCCAGAAATTAATTATAAAATATTAACATTTTTTTTCGACGGTGTTCCTGATCCGGTTGACACGGAAAACATTCCTCTTGCTGATACAATTAATATTACAGATAGCACTTCTGAATTAACTGCTGCTATTGTTCAAAAGCCGGAAATATATGTTCACCCCCCATACAAGGAAAAAGATTGTGCAGGATGCCATGACCAACAAAAATTTGGCAAGCTAAAAGAAAATCAACCTGCCCTTTGTTACCAGTGTCATGAGAACTTTAGCTCATTACAACATGCTTTACACCCTCCTGTAGAGGCCGGATTTTGTACAGAATGCCATAATCCACATCAATCAAAAGAGGAAAATCTGTTGAAACGAACAGGCCAGAAATTATGCCTTTATTGTCACGATCAAAAGTTGATATTTGCTAATGATATTCATAAAAGTATTGATGATGAAGACTGTACAAATTGCCATGACCCGCATGGTGGCGATAATGTTTATGCGCTGCAAGCCGGGTCGTGTTATAAATGCCACTTAAATTTCGAAGATAAATATAGGTTTGTTCATGGCCCGGTGGCTGCTGAATACTGCTTGGAATGCCATACATCACATGCTTTAGGTACAGGAGAACGGCTATTAAGAGAAGGCCAGGCATTATGCCTTTATTGTCATGATAAAAAGCAGGTTTTTCAAAATTCAACGCATGAAGATATTGATGATATGAGTTGTACTGAATGTCATAATCCGCATGGAGGCGACGATCAATATATACTTTACTAACACAAATCTTAAATGGTAAAAAAGATTGTTTACATATTAATATTTATCTTTTTATATCAAACAGGTTTTGCTCAGGAAATGAAGCGATCGATAGGGTTCTGGACACTTACAAATATGAAAGGAGAAATTAACATAAATGGTTTATATAGAAAACAAAAAAGAATTCTTAAGTCGGATTTGACGGATTATCCCAAAAATGCTTTAATAGGAGGGGGCATTGACTTAAAAACAAAAAGTTATGTTTGGCATCCTAATTTTTTAAAACTAGGGATTGATGTTGACTATAATCCTGAAAAAAGGGAGGATACCTATTTGTTTATTCCTGACAGGTCAGAAACCAGAAATATTAAAAAATTAAACATTAATGGAATATTTTTCAGCAAAAAATTTATAAGCTTAAACACTTTTATAAACCTGAATGATAATTATATAAATAGCGAAAACTTAACCAATATCAGGTCAAAAAATAAGAAGTATGGCGGGTCGCTGTTTTTTCGAAACAAATATTTGCCGCTTTCTGTTAGTTATAGTAAAGGAAAATGGGACCAGAAAGAAATCAATACCGGACGAACATTTAAAAACGATGAAAAGAATTTTGAAAGCAGGTTGAATAAAACAACCAAAAGAGGTGACAATCATGAATTAAGCTATACTTATAACGATTATATTAGACAAGAAGCCGATTTATATAAAGTAAGTAACAAAACAAGGAATCTGAATTTATCAAATAATATCTATTTTGACAATAAGAAAAAATACAATTTTAATTCTAGAATAATTAATTATTCGCAGATTGGAAACGATACGTTTAAACGCTTTCAGTTAATGGAAAATTTTGTTTTTAAATTACCCGAAAACTTTGTTTTAACAAGCAGTTATCAATATTATAATACAAAATTGGAAAGCCAGCAATATAGCCAACAGAATATTAAAAGTAAATTAGGGCATCAACTTTTTTTAAGTTTAAAATCTAATATTTTTTATGAATATAATAAGGTTATACATACTGAATATAAAGAAACAGACAAACGCTCAGGCATCAGTTTTAACTACTCGAAAAAAATACCTAAAGGGCAATTAAATTTGGCTTACAGGTATTATGGGCAGCAGCAAAATATGCAAAGCCAACCCAAGATAATATCTGTTTATAACGAAGAGTATATTATCTCAGATGAACAAATAAATTTGTTGTCAAAACCCTATATCATTGAAGAATCAATAACTGTAACTGATATAACAGGCACTAGTATTTACCAATTAAATTTAGATTATATACTAATTGTCCATAATAATTTTATTGAAATACAACGTTTACCCGGAGGGCAAATAGTAAATGGCTCAACCATTTATATCGATTATCAGGCAACCTATCCGGGGTCATATAATTATTTAGCCGGCAACCAGGCTTTTTCAGCCAGTATTTATCTTTTTAACAGGCTAATTGAAGTGTATTACCGTTTTATAAAACAAGATTATCAAAAATTAAAAAGTACTGATTTTTTGGTGCTTAATTATTTTAACCAAAATATTTATGGTGCAAAATTTAAAATAGGTTTTTTAAACACCGGATTTGAATTTGATAATTATCAAAGTTCAATAATACCCTATAAAATGAAAAAAGCTTTTCTGCAAGTACAAGGCTCTATACAAAAAAAAATACGTTATTCAATTAACGGAAACATACGGGATTATTACTTAACTGATGAAAAAGCGCGACAGCAATATGCTGATATTTTCGGAAAACTTGCCTATAAAATAAATACTGCTACTAAAGTTAATATTGAGTTAGGATACCGTAAACAAATAGGATCCGGTATAGACTTAAACCTTTTAAACAGTAGAAATGAAATAACAACAGTTTACCGAAAATTGTATTTTACACTCGGTTTTGATATATATAGAAGAGATTATCTTGATGAAATAATTAATTACATAGGTGTAGATTTTAAAATTATTAGAAAATTTTAGTTTTATATTATGGAAAAAGCATTAACAATATTCGTAGTTGGAATATCATTGTTCTATTTCAATATAAATAAGTATTCATCAGTAAAAACCGGTACAACAACATTAGTATCTGCTCAGGACACTGTAAAAGCATGTATAAGCTGTCATACAGATTTGATGCAGTATAAATACAAGCATATGCCGGCTGAAGAAAGTTGTGAAAACTGTCATTTGGCAAAAGAAGAAAACCACTTAAAAGAATTTTTTAAAGGAGAAGTTCTTTTAGAAAGAGTTCCTGCATTATGTTATACCTGCCATGATGAAAAAAATAACAAAAAACATGTTCATGTTCCTGTTGATGATGGTGATTGCCTGGAATGTCATTCAGTTCATAGTTCAGATAATAATCATTTATTAAAACAAAATACTATTTCTAAACTATGTGCCGAATGTCACGATATTAGAAAAGCAGATATTAAATCTAAGCACCAGCCTGTCATATCCGGCGATTGTATTAAATGCCATAACCCACACCAGTCTGATTACCGCAATATGCTAAAATCAAAATCACCCGATTTATGCTTTTCCTGCCATAAAAAAATGAAAGCAGAGATTGATAATCCGGATGTCCATGTTCCTTTTGCCGATGATTGTAATGAATGTCATGAACCGCATTATTCAAAGGAAAAACATTTATTAACCGATAAAGTACCAATATTATGTTATAACTGCCATGAAGAAAAAAGTACCAAAAAGAATGTTCATTACCCGGTTGAAGAAGGAGAATGTTTTTCGTGTCATGAACCGCATAGTGCTCAAAATAGTGCTTTATTAACACTTCCGGTAGGTAGCACTTGTTATCAGTGCCATGATATTAAAAAATCTAAAGTAATGCATCAACCTGTTAAAGAAGGTAAATGTATTGATTGCCATAACCCACACCAGTCAGACAACAAGAGTTTTTTGAGGAAAAAGGCAGGAAAACTATGCTATGACTGTCATGCAAAGGAAAAAAAGGAAAGTAGTATGAAAACGATTCATCCACCGTTTGATGACGATTGTTCAAATTGCCACAAACCGCATAACTCTGACGAACCGTATTTATTGAACGTTAAAGAAACTGAATTGTGTTTTGAGTGTCACGAAAAAATTGAAGGGAAAGCACACATTCACCAACCTGTAAAAGAAAAAAAATGTGTCGAATGCCATTCACCTCATGCATCAAATGAAGAAAATTTGTTGAAAGATAGTCAGGTAAAAGTATGTTTAAGTTGTCATAGTAAAGCTATTAAAACAGAAACAAAAACTATTATTAATATAGGGCAAAAACTACAAAACAGTACTGTTAAACATGGCGCTATTGAAATGGCCGGCTGTACTGCTTGTCATAATGCACATGCTTCAAATTATAGTTCACTTTTGTCAAAAGAATTTTCAGCATATGAATATACTAAAGCCGAAGCTAAAAGTTTTGAATTATGTTTTGATTGCCACGATAGCCAGATAATAAAAAAAGATGCAGAACCCGGGTCAACAAATTTTAGAAATGGCGATAACAATCTTCATTATTTACATATAAATGGAACAAAAGGCCGTAATTGTACCATGTGCCACGATGTTCATGCATCAAAAAACAAACACTTAATTGCAGATAAGGTGTTGTTTGGCAGTTGGGAAATGCCCCTTAATTACAAATCATATAGTAATGGTGGTTCATGTGCCACCGGATGTCATGGTAAAAAGATTTATGTGAAATAAATCTTTCAAAATATTATACGGTTTTGTAATTCAGGCTTGATTTTTGTAATGCGTTTTTGGATTAATAAAAAACAATAAACATGAATGCATCAATAAATTACAAAATTTTTGGGTTTGTTTTTCTTAGCTTATTTATATATTTAAACGGATATTCACAGGGATTACAAAATAGTCATCATGACTTTAGCGGTGCAGCTTGGAGCGATAATGAATATTGCAAGCCATGCCATACGCCACACAATGCTAACACGGATGTTCCCAATTCGCCATTATGGAATCACCAGGTTACAAGTGCTTCATTTACTGTTTATTCAAGTAACACACTTGATGCCGTAGCCGGACAACCAACAGGAAATTCGAAACTTTGTCTCTCTTGCCACGATGGAACTGTTGCTATTGATAACCATAGTGGCAATACAAGTGGAACTTATTTTTCCGGTTTTGGTTCGCTCTCAACTGACTTGAGCGACGAACACCCGGTTTCTTTCACTTATAATTCTACTTTAGCCGCACAAGATGGTGAGTTATATGACCCAAGTGTTACAGCCTCTGGTTTGGGCGGAACTATTGAAGAGGATTTACTTGAAAACGGAAAACTTGAATGTACTTCATGCCATGATGTTCATATTTCAAGAAATACTCAGGGTTGTACAGGATGCCACGATATGCATAATAACATAACAACCTCATTATCGCTGTGGAAATCAAATACAGGAAGTGCACTATGCCTTACATGCCACAAAAAATAGATAAATAAAAAGAGAATTACATTTTTTTAGTTTTTCTTGTTTTGTGAATTGCAGCTCCCCTTTTTTTCTTATTCTACCTATTACTAAACGGCAAGCTTATGTAATGACTATTAGAAATGTGTATGGGGCTAATATTTAGCCTATAACAGCTATCACACCGGTATTTTACAATTTAGTATAGATTACAATATACTTCATTTTGGTATATATTATTTCAAGACTAAAAACTAAAATATAAACATTAGTTAGTCTTATTTATTTGAGTACCTTTGCACTCGGATTATATTTCTTTTGATATCAATCATTCACTATCATTTTTGCTGATGAGCTCTTTAAGCAATCTTCACACCATTAGCAAACTTCATACTTATAGTTGAGTTATTAGTAAACTGTCCAGGCATCAGAGTGCTAAAATATAGCACGCCTAAGTGCTTTTAATTAAGCGTTTACGTTTATTTTGATGGCATCAAATGAATAAAGAATGAATATTAATATTAACAATTATTATGGCGACAATCGTATTTCTACTGCATTACTTCTTGCAGCAGGTATGGGTAGTCGTCTTTTTCCTTTAACAAAAAGTTCGCCTAAATGCCTAACCCTTGTAAATGAAAAGTCGATTCTTGAGCGACTTGTAAATAACTTGAAAACACAGGGGTTTAAACGCCTTGTAATTGTTACCGGCTATAAAAATGAATGTATTATGGATATTCTGGGTAGTAGCTCAGGAGACTTAAGCATTGAGTACATTCATAGCCCCTTATACCGTACAACTAATAACATTTATTCGTTTTGGATGGCTCGCAATATTATTAATGAACCATTTGTTTTGTTTGAAAGCGATTTGGTTTTAAATACATCTTTGCTCGACGAAATGGTTTATCCTGATAAAATTGCTGTAGCTAAAATGCAACCTTGGTTAGATGGAGCTACTGTTTCTCTTAATAAACAAAATCAGGTAACTATGTTTCACAAAGGAACAACAGAAACATACACCGATATTCGTTATAAAACAGTTAATATTTACAGCTTTTCGCTTTCGTCATGGCGAGCAATTGTTCAGAAGTTAAATCAATATATTGCTGTGGGTAATGTTAGCTGTTACTACGAAGCCGTTTTTGCTGAAATGGTTGCCAATAAAAGTCTGTCATTTGAATCAGTTTCGTTCGACAGTAAACCGTGGTACGAGATTGATACTATAAATGATTTAGCTGAAGCAGAAAAACTTTTCCCGGCAGAATTGAAAACACGGGTTAAGTTGGAAAAGACATATGCATAGTGTTTCAAATAAATATTTTATGGAAAATATATATAAAACACAGGCAGAGAAATTTGAATACATATCACAACAACACGGTGGCTATTATCGGCATAATTTTACCGACCATGCCTATTTATACAACCTCTATTTTCCACCTAAAGCAGTATTTACTCACCTTAAAGACAACATTCAGAATTTAGTATTGAATTATCCTGTGGCACAAAATGTACTTGCCGAACTAATTGGCAAAATAATACAGCAACCCACAGAAAGAATTGTTGTTGGAAATGGGGCTGCTGAAATTATAAAAATTTTATCGGGTAGTTTAGCAAAAAAAATAATTATTCCGGTACCTTCATTTAACGAATATGCAAATGCAGCACCTAAAGGCCATGTGGTCGAATTTCCTCTAGAATTTCCATCCTTTCAACTGGATATAGATAAATTTGTTGACGAAGCTGTTAAAGTTAAAGCCGACATGGCTGTTGTGGTAACACCTAATAATCCTACGTCGTTGTTGGTGCCGAAAGCTGATTTAATTCAACTTGCACAGAAACTGGAAGTTCATAATTGCATGCTAATTATTGATGAATCTTTTCTTGATTTTGCTGACAACAAAGAACAAATAAGCCTGGAACAAGATATTGATAAATACGCCAATATGGCTATTCTTAAAAGTATGAGTAAAGCTTATGGAATTTGCGGACTTAGAATTGGATATTTGTTAACGGCTAACCTGGAATTTGCAGCCTCGGTTAGAAATGGCATTCATATTTGGAATATCAATGGATTTGCTGAAGAATTTCTGCGTATTTTACCTCAGTATAAACAAGAATTTGAAGATAGTTGCGAGCAAGTTAAGTCAGACAGAGATATTTTCTATAAAAAGCTATCTGATATTGAAGGAATGACCGTTTTTAAACCCGATGCGAACTTTATTTTTTGTCGTTTGCCTGATACTGCATTAAGCGGGCCCGAAATAACAAAGCGCCTTTTTATTGAATACAATATTTACATAAAAGATAGTGTTGGAAAAACACAACCTGATGCAACCCGGTATATTCGAATTGCAAGTCGCACCAATAAGGAAAACAGTAAGCTTATTGAAGCATTGAAAGATATAATGTATGAAAAGAAATAATAATATGAACAACAAACAGCAGGCCGGCATGCTTACTTTTGCCAAAGATTTACCAAATATATGTTCTTTAGCGGGATTATTGAGTGCTGTATTAGGAATATATTTTGCAATAAAAGGAAATTTCCCGGCAGCAATAATTGGAGTGCTTTGGGCAGTTCTGTTCGATTGGTACGATGGAATTATTGCCCGAAAACTAAAAGGCAGGACAAAAACAGAAGGTGTTTTTGGTGCTCAACTTGATTCAATGATTGATATTGTAAGTTTTGGAGTTTTACCTGCAATAATACTTTTAAGCTACGGAAATTATAATGTATGGTTTATCCCCGGGACTTTTGTAATATTTGCTACAAGTGCTATTCGTTTGAGTTACTTTAATGTTTATGGCCTTATCGACAGTAAAACATATAAGGGACTGGCACTTGATAATAATGTACTTATTCTTGCCTTCCTGTTTCTATTTGAAAGTTTATTCGAGCATTCTACTTTTTCAATCGTTATTTACATCCTCTTAATGATTCTGTCAGCATTAAACTTAAGCTCAGTTCCAACACCTAAATTTAGTGGGAAATGGATTTATGTGCTGGTTATTTATGTAATTGCACTTACATTTGCTTTTGGTTGGATTCTGTATAATAAAATATGAAAACCAGAATATAAATATTACAAGGTTTCGGAGTTTTTTTAGAATTGCAATTGACACCAATCTTAGTTGTTGATTGTCAGTATTTTATGTTGTTGTTGAATAACTCGTTGATTATAAGGTGAGATTATTTGAAGAATTTACGTTATTCACAAAACAGGAAAAGTATTATGCTTTACAGGTATTTTTCTATAATTTCTGATACTCAAACGAAGTATAGCCTTTTTCTCCATTTCCGTTATAAAAATCTAAAAAGCGGAGCTTAATATAATCACCGTTAGGTAGTTTAATGACATGATTGCGGGACGTATCACAAGTATAAACACTTTCAAGAGTTTGCATATCAACATAAACATCTTTCCATAAGTGGCCTATGGTATCCATTCTTGGAGAGTATTCAAAAGTAGTTGCCAAATCATAATCAATTTCTGAAAACAGATAGTTGGTATCAACCATTGCTTCTAAACCATACCGCCTGTTAATTAATACACCTTGTACAAAATAAGGATATGGATTTCCTAATAAATCATAAGTTATTCCTGTATATTGTTCAAAAAGTAAATGCCAGGTATCAAGCTGAGGTTCTAAAACGATTCTTTCTCCTCCGTTGTTAAACGAAAATGAGACAAAAGAAATTCCCGGTTCTTTTTCAACTTGTACGGTATGCTCGTCGCTTCCGTCCATATTAGCAAAGCGAATAGTGTATTGGTTATTTTCAAGCCCAAGAAGCATAAATTTTTTATAACCCAATTGTGTTCCTGCCGAATTATAACCACGGTTAACGAGGTAAACTTTATTGCTAATAGTTGGCGGATTGGTTGAAAAGTCAATCCATTGCCCTACAGCAGTAGAGTCAAGGTTTCCGTCAGATTTATCCCAAATCCAGTCATCAGATTCAACGGCTCCAATACTGGTAACATTTTCAAAGTCTATTTCTATGCCGGCAACGGTCATTCGCTTAGAAGCATTAAGAATAACATGCCAACCCGTATCGCTGCATTCAAAACCTAAATCCCATATAATTTTATTGTTTGATGCAACGGTTTGGTTAGTTTCCAGGTTATAATATGTTTGAGTTTCATAAATGCTTGTTTCTAAAAGCTGAAGTTGAGGAGCTCCGGGTTGTCTTGGAGGTAGTTTTAACACCTCATCATCATCGATAAAACAAGAAGTTAAAAACAAAATGGGAAATAATAAAATGACAAGGTTTGGTAAATATTTATACATAATTTCTAATATTTCGATATTTTATAACTCATTTTAATAAAATAAGTACGTCCCCAACCAACCGGACTGCTTCCTGATGATGAACTGTGTCCTCCTGATGAACCACCTCTTCCGGTAGTTAATATAGTAGTATTATTAAATAAATTTTTAGCTCCAACAACTATTTTTAATTTATTTTTAATAAATTTTTTTGTCAAAGAAATATCAAGTGTATGGTATGGGTCAACTTCATAGCGATTTACAAATTCTTCGCCATTATTATCATAATCAGTAAACAATGCAGTAGTTTTTCCGTTATATTTATAATATGCCGATAATAACACATCATAATAAATTAATTTGTAACTTAAATTAACACTTAAATCTTTAGTGTACTGAAAATTTGTTAAAAAAGTGCTGTCTAAATGAACCCATTCGTTGTCATTTTCAATAAATGTGCTGTCAACAGACGGGAGTGTTAATGTTTCAGATAACCCAGTAAGCGAAAATCCTGTTTTTATAGTAAGTGCCGGGTAAAAGCTGTAATTAAAATTTATCCTGCCTCCTTTTGTTTTTCTAATATCAACATTTTCATTTTTATAATATAATTTATTCGGATCTATTATAATTAAAGCAATAACATTTTTACCGTCATTAAAAAAACCGGATATTTCCATTTCAGCAGAATGCTTATTTTTTTCTAAAGCGTATTTTGTCGAAAAGTTATAACTGTCATTGGTTTCTGCTTTAAGATCTGCATTCCCATGTATGTTATGATTGGCATCAACAAAATTCAAGTATAGTTCTTTTAAGGAAGGAGCTCTAAAGCCTTTTGCATATGAGGCTCTCATATTAATTTTTTCAAGTAAAGTCCATTGAAAATTAAAAGAAGGAATTAATGGTGCTTTGAATTTTGTATTATAAATATATCTTAAACCGGGTTGTAAATTTATGTTTGGTGTCAATTTATACTTTATACTTATAAATCCGGCATAATCATCAATCCTTGTTTTTACACTATCAGTTATTCTTTTACCTTTCCCGTTTTCAAGATTTATATCGAAGCCTATTTGAGATTCAAATTTATCATTTCTATCATTGTGGCTTATAAAACCACGCGTCATAACTGAATTAAAAGTAGTAGTATCATGGCGGGTTGGGTCGATTGACAGTGTTTGTTCAAGAGTGGAAAAATCTTTCACAAAGGTTTTTTTAGCTCTAATATAAGTTGAATAAGCTCCTAACAAAGTAATATAATTATATTTACCCCAAGGGCTGTTAAACTGTAAGTCGTTAGTTAATCTGGTTGTATAAAAATATTGGTCGTTAGCAATAATTTGATTGGCTGCTACAATAGTATCTATAGCACCTAAAAATTGTATTTTTTCTTTAAATAAAGTTGAATTTAATTTTAATTTAAGCTCATTATGTTTAATCATATAATTAATATTCCCCTTGTATTGTTCTTTGGGCTTGTAAGCTGGTGTTCTTAAAGTATTGTCTAAAGAAAATCCGTCAAAAAAATTTCTCCCTCCCGAAAAAGATAAAGTATGTAAATTTTTATTAACAGAAACGCTTCCATCAAAATTATACTTTCCAACTGTTTCGTAATACGAGTTAATTTGTGACAAAAATGAATTGCGTGTGTTTTCTTTGGTAATAATGTTTATGGTTCCGGCAAGAGCATTTGTTCCATATATAACAGACATGGGCCCTTCAACTATCTCAACATGGTCAACATTGCTTAAATCAATTTGTCCCAGGTCAATATTACCATTCATTCTTCCTATAATAGGAACTCCATCAACCAAAAGTTTAACATTTTCTCCTGTTAATCCTTGCATTTTAAGACTTGACCCCAAAACGCCATCTTGTTGAATTTGAATATTAGATTCACCTTGTAGTAACTCACCAAGATCATTTGCTCCTTTCTCCTCTATTTGTTTAGCACCTATTACTTCAATTTTATAAATTGATTTATCTACCTTTTGTGGTGTGTACTGTCCGGTTACAACAGTTTCGCCCACATTAAAAATTTCAGGAACCAGGTAAATAGTTTTTGTTTCGCCCTGCCTGACAGTAGATTCATAGGTTTCGTACCCGATAAATGAAATTGTGATATTATCATTAAAAGTCCGTGCCTTATTTAATGCTTTTCCATCCATATCAGAAATGGCATAATCAGACCAGTTTGAAGCCGGGTTTTCGAAAAGCACATGTGCAAACGGAACGGGTTCTTTTGTTTTTTTATCTAAAATTGTCAGGTATGCACTTTGTGCAAATAGTTGTGAAATAACAAGCGAAAGAGTTAAAAGGAAAATTGATTTACGGATTAAATTAATCATTTCAAGGTTAATAGTTTCGAAAAAAATGAAGATAAAATTTAGTTAAAACAAGAGGTTGTCTAAATTAGATTACAGACAACCTCTTATTATTTTTATTTTACCAATTATTTATTTACAACAAAAAGTTTGCTTCCTGTATTGTTATCTGATTTTACTTTTATCATATAAGTTCCGTTTGCAAAATCAGCAGTTGAAATATTGTAAGTTTTCATATTACTTACTCCAGTTTCAAATACTAAAGCACCAATCATATTATAAACTTCAATTTTAACATTGTTTCCTGTTAAAGAAACAGTTAAATAATCGGTTGCCGGATTCGGATAAGTACTAAATTGGATATTATTACTTACAACATCTTTAATTCCGGTAAATGCAACATCATTTGATAAAGCTATACTATAAGGCCTGCAATTTGTTTCGTCGGCTTTAACCCGTACTTTAACATCGCCTGCTGCATATTCTCCGGCAGGTATGGGTTGTGGATTAGCAGTAACCGGCATCCATGCTGTATCATTTACAGTTATATATTCATAATCAGCTATATCCAAAAAATCGGGGTTTTCAGTCCAGCCAAAAGTATTAGCTAAATCATCAATTACCGGACTGGTTGGAGCAGCCGGATTTAATAATTCTTTATGGAATTTAAATTGTGCTATAGTGTAATCAAAAGCATCCCAATTCAATTCATAAATCATGTCGTTAGCAGTTTTAACAAAATATACAAGAGAATCTTCCATTGCATAAGCGAAGGTTGCCATGCTAAAAGCTTTCCAATCGTATCCAATTACGTTTTTTTCACCTGAAAAATCAGCATCCATATAACAAGTGTCTCCGGCAATATCAAAACCTCTTAATTCTGCAACTTCAACATTTTTATTTTGAAAAACTCCGGCAACTTTTTGAATTGTTGGAAGGTAATCGGCAGAAACCCAGCGGGTAAACATTAAATTCCAATCGGTTTTTGCCGGTTCACGGTCAACAACTTCATTATTTGTTAAATCATAATAAATAAAATTTTTAGTCGGATAGTCGGCAGCAACTACCTCAGCCGTTTGTTCATTACTTCCATCTAAATCGGCATATTTAAACTGAAAAGTTATTGCTGTTGAGACTAATTGTTCAACCCATAATTTTTTCCATGTGCCGTCTTTGGTTTGAATAATAAAAAGAGAATCGCCAACAACATTGTGGTTAATGTCGTTGTAAACACCCCATCCGTAGTCAGGATGTCCCTTTGCGTTAATTGCAAAAGCGCCCCAATTCCAATCTGTATCATCATTAAACATAGGAGTCCAGGTACTTAAACCGGAAGTGTCAACTGTGTTCCAGTCTGCGGTATCTCCTTTTGGATACGTGTATAACATAACGCCGGCACCGTCGTTAGTAATAATATTCATGTCAAAAGAGGCAGTTGTAAAACCTATATCCCAGTTTAATCGGTCAACAACTGTTGTGGCTCCGTTTTCAATGTTATAATAAACATCGTTTGGGTAACTGGCACCCATTTCAACAGAGTCAGCTAAGCTTTGTGAGTTGGCATTTTGCATTGTAAACAGAAATGCACCTGCCATAAGAAACAATTTCATAAAAGTAGAATTTTTCATAATAATAAAATTTAGGTGAATGGTTTAAGTAAACATAGTATTAATTAAGTTGTAATATTTATTACCGGTTAGTTTGTGTCATACTTTCAGGAACACAAATAATATAATCGGCCAATTTGTAATTTTCTTCGTCTAATTTGCTAATGTCTTTTTGTTGAACTACTGCAATGGTTTTTATATTTAAATTTGGGTTTTTTTGCCATAAATGCCAAACAATTCCTTCGTGGTTGTTTGAGTGATATGACCCGTCGAAATGAATAAAAAGTTTTCCTTTTTCCCAGTTTTTTAATGAAAAATAAGCCATAGTTGCATCTTTAGCAGCTTGTGCTTTGGGTAAATTTTCAGTAAAATGAGAATCGGCTTGCATACCTTTCATGGCGTCTTTATCTTTCATTTCCGGTGCTTCTGCATTTTTATCAACAGCAGAAGTATCTGTTTCAGTTTTCATTTTATGTTCCGCATTTGTGCTATCGGCAGGTTGTTCTGTTTCGCCTTCTTTCATAAAGCTTATCATATCTTTATAGCAAGCAACTTCCGGGTCATAATTAATAGGGAGTGGGGCAATAAATTTTTTGGCTTCTTCGCTTAAACTATCAAGGCCTTCAAATCCTTTTTTGAATACAATTGAAGCATATCTTCTCGGAATGTCGGTAGCAACAAAATAAATGCCACTATCTTTGGCAAATTCAACCAGTGGTTTATAATCGGTCTTATAGTTTTTCCAGAGGCGGGCATCTGCTTCAAATTTTTTAGCTGCAAAAAAGCCGTTTAAATATTCGTCTAAAATTAACTGGTTGTCAGATTCAAACATTTCTGCCCCCATTACCAAATTTTGCTTTTTAACAGCATAAAGATCTTTGGTTATTTCATATTCTAACCAGTGTGAAATCGGGTCGGTATGAGATTCTCCAAAAAAAACAAAATCTGCTGTTGAAAGGCTTTTAATCATTTTAGAATATAAAATTTCTTTACCACTATCGTTATAAAGAATATAAGCAGGCTTGTCGTATTTAAATGCAAAAGATGTAAATGAAATAAGTAAGAAAATTAGGGTTTTTGTTTTCATAAAAAATGTTTTTATAGTTAAGAATATATTTATAGAGATAAAATTACAAGTTATTGAATTTCTTCTAATTGTACAAGTAATACAATTTTTGTGCTGTCGCGCATCACATCAACGGTAATGGTTTGTCCGAATTTTAAGCGGCTCATCCTATCCATATATTCATAAATATTATGAACAGATTTGCCGGCAATTGCAATAATTACATCATCTTTTTTCATTCCGGCTACAAATGCAGGCCCTTGTGGAGTTACTGCATCAACACGCATACCGTTGTTATCCGATTTTCCAAAATTAGGCATTATTCCTAATTTTACTTTAGATTTCCGTCCGGTTTTAATTTTCCCTTTTGGCCCGGCTTCCTGAAATTGTAAGTCTGTATCACGATTAATTAAATTAATGCACAATGAATAAATATAGTCGTCAAGTGTTTTTAATCCTTCAAAATTAATTTTTTCCACTACATCTCGCGGGGTGTGGTAATCGGCATGTGCCCCGGTTGAAAAGAAAAAGACAGGTATGTTTTCAATATAAAATGATGCATGGTCGGAAGGGCCAAACCCATTTGGTGAAAAAGACATTACCAGGTCAAATCCCTTGCTTAAGGAATCGAGTAAAGCTTCACTTTCTTTTGCTGTTCCCGATCCACCTATTAGCAATTCTTTATTCTTTTTTAAACGGCCAACCATATCAATGTTTATCATTGCTTTAATGTCGGAAAGTTTGACCAAAGGATTTTCTGTAAAGAATTTTGATCCGAGTAAGCCAATTTCTTCAGCACCAAAAGCCATAATAATTACACTTCTTTTTAAATCTTTTTTATTGAAAGCAAGTTTCTCCGCAATTTCAATAACGGAAGCAACACCGGAAGCATTATCGTCAGCTCCATGGTGAATTGCATGTTCTTTTTCAGCTCGCGATCCTGAATTTGGGCCGCCAAAACCTAAATGGTCATAGTGCCCGCCAATTAAAACATATTCTTTTTTAAGTTCCGGATCGGTTCCTTCCATCCAAACCACTACATTTTGAGTATGAACTTTTGTGTAAATTATTTCAGCTTCAGCATCTGCTTTTTTGTTGATATAGAATGAATTTGGCTTTTTGTTTTTAATTAGAATTTGCTCTTGTTCATCAATACTTGTTTGATTGTCACTTAATAATTTATCAGCTAAATTGCGGCTAATTTGAAATGCAGGAATACCAAAGTTGGCCATTGCCTGATTTAATACTAATTTATTAAGTTCGTCTTTTTTATCAAAGGAAGTACCTGAAACAAAAATAACTCCTATGGCTCCATGGTCTTTTGCACTTAATATTTTACTTTTTTCATTTGAATAAGGAATAAATTTGCTGTCGGGGTTATCCATTTCTGGGTCGCCATGTAAAATTAATGCCCATTTATTCTTTAAGTTTATTTTCTCATAATCATTCCATTGAATACTATCACCGGAAATATCAAACCCAAAGCCACAATAAACAATTTCCCCATTAGCTGCTGTATTTGAAGAAAATGTAACAGGAACAAAATCTGTATCTAATTTGGCAGTATAATCATCAATTATAAGCCTGTTTTTATCACCTGCTTCAATTTGTGTAATTACATCAAAATATTGGTAAATATTATCTCCTAAAGGTTTATAGCCAAAACTCAAATATTGGTTTGCTATATATTCTGCCGCAAGCCTTCCTTCCGGTGTGCCGGGCTTTCTGCCTTTAAGGGAATCTGAGGACAGATAAGAAATATGATCTTTTAATTCTTTACGGGTAATTTCAGGATTATCTATTCCTGGCCGGGCACAGGAAAACAGGATAAATCCGCTTATTAATAAGACAATTAATTTTTTCATGATAAGCTATATTTTCAATGCGTAAAATAATTAGTTAATTCTGGTTTTTTTTTGAAGAAAAAATTATAAAGTTAAGTTTGACAAATCCATTAAATATAAAGACAGGGTTCTTTCTCCTTTCTTTGCATCCCTGTTAGATGAAAATGATAATGTTTTTCCGTCAGGCGAAACAACAGGAAACCCGTCAAAAGCATCATTGTAGGTTAACCGGATTTGTTTTTTAGTGCTAATACTCATCATATAAATTTCAAAATTCCCCGGAGGAAGTATCCGTACAAAAACAAAATGGTCGCCATCGGGCAATGGATGTGGAGCCCAGTTGGTTCCTGTATTATCATCAGTTATTTGTTTTCGGTTTGTTCCATCGTCATTAATGGTATAAATTGTCATAGCCATTCCGCGTTTACCTTCTTCGGTTTTCAGCCATCCGCGATAAATAATTGTTTTACTGTCGGGCATATAAAATGAACCGCCTTCTTGTAAGTCAGGAGTAAAAGTAATTTGCTTTTCATTAGTTCCGTCAGAATTCATCACCCATAGATCAAGGTTTCCGTCTATTTGTCGGCTAAAAAGTATTTTACTTCCATCAGGCGATACAGAAACTTCTGCGTCGTAATATTCATTATTTGTTAACCTAACCACATTATTTCCGTCCAAATCGCTTTTATATAGCTCTGCTCCTTGCGGATAATCTTTCGGATTAGAATAATTTCCTTTAGGTAAATCAAGACGGTCTCTGGTTGAAGTCCAAATCAGATGTTTACCGTCAGGGAAATAATATGAACAGGCATCATCACCAACTTTATTAATTTCTAAAATATCAGTGCCATCTTTTTTTAAAGTATAAACATGGTAAGTGGAATCGTTTTCAAACTTAGCATTACATATCAGGCTTTCTCCATCGGGTGAAAAATAGGCTTCAGCCGCATTATTGATATTTGGTATTTTCCGGGTTTTCAACTCTTTACTTGCCGGTTTATTTTCTGTTGTGCTTTCTTTTTTGTTATTGCTGTTGGTACAGGAAATGAAGGCAGTTAATAATAAAACAGATAATGTGCTTATTTTTTTCATATTACATAAATTTAATTTAAGTATTTATTTTAGTTGAACAAGTGCTTTTCGTGGTGTTAATCTGGCTTTAATTTCCGGAGTAATACCTTCATATTTTATAATGTAGTTTAAAGGAGAATTTAAAATAGGGAAAGTGCCTTTTAAAACATTATCAGGATTTTCTCCTTTAAACCCAAGATATCCGTATTTTGTATAATGAGGAAGTTTTCTTGTTAGGCCTTTAATGGCTGCTTTATTATCAGATGAAATAAACCCAATACTTTGCTCTTCATTTAAAGGGTTAGCTATAACGTAAATAAGCGAACCGCTATCTGTTAATACTTTTAGGGTTTCTTGTATTTTGGTTGATAAAAAACTAAGAGTTGAAGTTGGAATTATTACTTGACTTGCAAATTTATTGTCCTTGCCTAAAACCCAAACCGGGTTGTCTGTCGGGAGTTTGTCCAAATCGTTGTCTTTAACAATAATCGATGTGTTTCCCTGTGCTTCCTGTGTTTGTTTCCAAATAGTAGCCATTTGTTCATAATCGTCAAGATATGAACTGGAAGAAGGAAGGATAATAGTGTTTTTTGTTCCTCCAAAAACCTGTGATAAGCCGGTTGGTGTTTCTTTACGGTTTAATCTTCTGAAAAGGTTAAATTGAGGGTCAACTTCTATTTTTAAGGGCTTTTCGTTAAAAATAAAGCTGTAATTTTTTTCACGCTCATTTAAATTAACTCTTTCCCAAATGACACTATTGTTGTTTTCAAGAATAATTGCAATAGGTATATTTAATTCAAATACATCTTCTTCCTGTATTTGTTTTAAAGTAAAACTTAAATTATATTCATTGCTGTTTTGAATTGATTTAACATTTGTGAGTTCAAGTGAAGGTGCTCCTTTCCTGTTTAACCATTGCGTAAAAAATGAGTCAAGATTTTTTCCTGAAATTTTCTCAAAACTGTTTTTTATGGCATTAAAGTCAACAATTTTAAATTTATTTTCATTGTAAAAATCACGATAAGCTTCAATAAAAATACTATCGCCTAATTCATCGCGCAACATATTATTTATCATTAGTACTTTGCCATAGCCTATAGCTTCTTCAGCAGAATTATGCCTGGTGCGAAAATCAACAACAGGGAAATCGTTTTCAGGATTCACAAAATCGGTAAATTTTTGCAGGGTTGCTCGTCTGTATTCATCACCCTGTCCTCGTTGTTCTTTTAAAAGATGGTCGGCCATGTATGCTGTAATACCTTCGCACCAGTTACCCGATTTGTAATCAACAAAAACACTGTTACCCCAATAATTGTGTAATAATTCATGCGGATAAGAAGAATATAATATCCATGGGAAGCGGATAATTTTTTCACCTAACAGAGTAAAGGAAGGCATGCCATAGCCTGTTTCCCAAAAATTTTCAACAAGGGCAAACTTCTTATAAGGATACGGGCCAATTAGCGTTTCATACATTTGTAAGTAGCCTTTTGTTGCCTGTAAATACTTGTTAGCTAATTTTTCATCTGGAGTTCGTAAAAAAGCTTGTACCAATACTTTTCCTGATGTAATAGAATATTCAGTCCATTTTGCACCAATTAAGTAAATTTCATCAACCGGGTTGGGAGAGTTATAGGTTATATTCCTTAAATTATTGCTAACTCTGTTTTCCGTTCTTTCACCTTGCGATACAATGTTCCATGCAGAGTCAATACTTATTTGCATGGTAAAGGTTACCAGTTTTATGTTAGTTATTTTTGGAACCCAATAAGTAGCTCCTGCCAAATATATCCCGGTTTCAGAAATTATGCCGGTTGTTTCGCTAAAGCCACGCGCATATTCGGCTGCCCCGGTTTTTATCTCGTCGTTAATTATTCCTTTATATTTTAATATAAACTTTGATTGATTTAATGTTGAAGCTGTAAGGGTATAGTTTTTTAAAGTTACCGGTTGTTTTTCTGTTTTGTTCTTTTCTGCTTCAGTAGTTTGTTCAATTTTATAATTTTCACCAGAATCTTCAATGATAAGATTGCTGTTTAATGAAAACTGAATATTGTTTTTTGTTGAAAAATAGTTTTTAGGAAACTGTATTTCATCTTCCACTTCAATAAAATTATCAGCAATGTTGAATTTAATACTTAACTGATGTTGTGGGTATTGGGCTAATGAAACCACAGATAACAGGATAAACAGGAATAGGATTTGAAGTTTTTTCATTTTTTTCATTTTTATAATTATACATTCAGTTCTAATTTACAATTGAAAACAAAAGGTATCTTCTTTTTGTTTAAAAACAAAGGTATAATAGAGAATATGAAAAACAATTAATTTATTTTCAGATATAAAAATAAAAATGATTTTCTAATAAACAATAATAATTTATTGAAAAACGATAAATACGGTTAGTAATCAACCTTGTTTTATTTTATTTCTCAGATATATATTCAAGTATATCGCCAGGTTGACATTCCAGTTCACGGCAAATTGCTTCAAGGGTGGTGAATCGAATAGCTTTTGCTTTTCCGCTTTTTAAAATGGAAAGGTTAGCTATTGTTATATTAATACGTTCAGAAAGTTCTGTTAGCGACATTTTGCGCTTTGCAAGCATTACATCAAGGTTTGTTATAATTGCCATGCTTTTTTATTAAATCGTTAATTCTTGTTCTTTTTTCATTTCAGAACCTTTCATAAATATTTGCGCAATGGCTAATATTAAAAAACCTAAGAAAATGGTATTAAAATGAAAATAAATATCGGATTTAAAAATCACATTCGGAATGTGTAAAAACCCTGAAAGATATTTGCTTAAAAAGAAACTGAAAATATCAATCAATGTTGTTATAGAGATTACAGACAATGCTATTTTTGTGATATAAATACCATTTTCGCGTATAAAGAAATTTCCAAGCTTTAGATTCCCAAATATTTTTTTTAGCCAATAAATAATAATCAGGTAAACTAACGCTTCAAACAGAGCAACTATTAATTTGTAGTAAATAATTTTTTGGCTGTATTCTTTAATATGTATTCTTCCGGTTCCGCTGGTAAGTATTATTTCATGTAATTGTCCATCATCCATTTGTGCCTGCCCAAGGTTTATTTCTGAATAGAACACTTTAAAACCCGAAAACCTGTCTAAATTAATAATATTTGAATGAGATAATAAAAGGAAGAAAAGAACTATTAGTGAAGCTATATAAATCCATTGCCCGAGGTAAATCAATTTTATTATATAACTAATAAAATTTATAATTCCGGATTTTTTTTTCATGTTATAAGAATTTTCTATTCAGATTTTATTATAACTCAATAATTTATGATAGTGCTAATTAACTATAAACTTTTTAGATTTTGAGTTATTATTATCTGATACAATTAAAAAATACAATCCTGGCATTAAATCTAAATTAAATGTTTGGCGGTAATAGTTTTGCTTAAAAGAAATTTGATTTTCATATAGTTTCTTCCCGGTAATATCAATTATCGATATTGTTGCATTATCAAGATTTACGTTTTTAAGAACCAGGTTGAATTTATTATTAACCGGATTGGGAAATAAATTTACCTGAGTATTATAAATTGGGTTTTTAATGCCGGAAGTTGTATCGGTATTCTCGTACAAATCAACATTCCAAATGCCACGGCCAAAAGTTGCAGCATAAAGTTTATTGGTTGCTTCATGTATTTCTAATTCGCTTACTATTACATTAGGAAAGCCATTATTATATAACATCCAGCTTTCCATGGTGTCGTTTTTATAATAAATTCCGATATCCATTCCAATGTAAACAGGATTGTATTCTGCATTACTTTGTTTAACAATACAATTCACAGGAAGGTTTGGCAAATTCAGAGATATATTTTCCCAATTAATACCTCCATTAACAGTTTTAAAAACTTTTAAACCGTCATTAAAGCCGCCAAGGGTTATCCAAACTAAATCCGGGTCGTTATCATCTGTAATTATGTATGTATAATAAATAGAGTCGGGAAGATTATTTGTTATATTAGTCCAGGAATCTCCTCCGTTTGTTGTTCGCCAGACACTTCCGGCTTCGTTAAAAGAATGGTATATTCGTTTAGCTGCATAAATATAATCGGTATGGTTTTTTGAAACAGCCAATGAAGAACATAAATTAGGTTGTCCTAAATCCGGAATATCAGGAAAACTTGATATTTTTTCCCAGTTGTCTCCACCATTATTTGTTTTCCAAACATTGCCATATCCGGCGTATATTACTTCCGGATTATCAGGGTCCATTATATACGGAGTTGTCCATTCACCGTCTTCGTCAATACTATAGTAAGTAATATAATCATAATCTACACCTCCGTTCACTGATTTCATTAAGCCGCCATATTGATATGAACCGTAAATAGTATTTGGGTTTTCAGGATGAATCATACATTCCATTCCATCGCCACCAAAAATATTGTGCCAATTTTCAGTATTATTGAAAAATGTTGAATTATCTTGTGCTCCGGCAATAATATAGCCGTCATTGTTTTTACTAAGTCCCAATCTGTAAAATGAAGTAACCATTAAACCGTTATTTAATCGTTCCCATTGGGTTGGCCATTCGTAGCCTGTTTGGCTGTAAGCATCACTCCATGAACCAATTTTAATTTCTTTTGTACGATAAAGGCCACCATCGTTACAGATGTAATAGTTTTGGTCTAAAGAATTATAAGCCAGGTAGTGCTGGTCTGCATGAATACTTTGTCCGTAATCATTTCGCCAGTACGAAACTCCATTCCAGCTATCTCCACCATCTTCGCTTCCCCAAAGGTTTACGCCACCTACAATAACATTGTCTTTATTTTGTGGATTAACTAATATAGTAAGGTCGTAAGTTCCCTGCCCACCTGAACTACTACCGTCGTACCAATGTAAAATGTTAGGGCTGTCGGCAACCATTTCCCATGATTGGCCTGCATTTGTTGAACGGTAAAAACCAAATAAACCACCGGTTAAGTCACAAGCAACCGCATAAACATAGTTTGAATCATTATTAGCTAATGTAATTTCTATACGCTGTGCCTGGTTTTGTTCAGGAATTCCGGTTGACAATTCAATCCATGTATTTCCAAAATCGTAAGATTTAATAATTCCGCAGCGTCCCATATCAAGGTTATTTATGTAACCCGTTGAAGCGTAAAGTGTATTCACATTATTAGGGTCTTGCTCAATATCCCATATTAAATCTTCAGAAATTTGTGTCCAGGATTCACCTGCATTTTCAGATTTCCATATACCATTGGTGCCACCTGCAATTAAAATATCAGAATTATTACTGTCAATTAATACTCTTCTAATTAAAGAAGCATCAAAATCGGTTTGGTTAAACGAAAGTCCTGTTGGTTCCCAGTTTTGCCCTCCGTTGGTTGTTTTATAAACACCAATTCCATAATGTGTGTTTCGTTTTCTGTCGTCAAGTAATAGGCCAACCCCAACATAAGCATAATCGCCCACTGAAATATAAATAATATCCGGATTATTTTTATCAACTGCAATATCACTTATTCGCAACATGGGAATATTGTCAGTCAAAGGAATCCATGAATGTCCGTGGTCAGTAGTTTTCCATACGCCTCCTTGTGCAATTCCTACCCAAAAAATGTTTGAATCGGTTGGGTGAAAAGTAATACAATTTATTCGCCCTATTCCGCTTTCTTGTGATTCATTATAAGTTGGAGCGTCAACTTGCAAACCTACAGGTGTCCATATAAAATTGTCTTTTTCAGACGAAATAAGTTTTTTGTTATCATTAATTTTATTGTACTCCTCATAATATGTTTTTGCATCTGGCAGGTTTCCGTTTAGTGAAGTTCGTTTGTTATTGAAGTTTTCCCATCGTTTATAATATTTCCATCCTTTTGTTTTGTTCAAATCAGCAACCTTTGACCAATCATAAAATGATTTCTGCAAATCTTTATATTCAATTTTATTCTTTAAATCAAGTGTTTTTACAAAATCTTGACAATAAGAGTGTTTTTGCGAAAAAACAAAAAAGAAAGCAATAGCAATAAGAAGTAAATAGTTAGTTTTCATAAATTAATTTAATTAAATATTAAGATAGCAAATTATTGTATGTGTGTAACAATGTAGTTATCAGAATCTTTATTTTACGAAGAATAATTGAACTTTTAGATTAATCTACAATTTCAATCCATCCATAATTATCTTTTTCATCACCTGTTTGTAAAGCCTGAAGTTTTTTGTATAATTTTGTGCTTACCGGGCCAGGATTGCCATCGGAACAATACTTATAAGTTTTGTTGTTTTCTTCGTCTATAATTTTCTTAATCGGACTAATTACAGCTGCAGTTCCACATGCTCCTGTTTCCTCAAAACTCTCCAATTCAGGAACTTCAATATGTCGCTTTTCAACAGACATTCCCATTTCTTTAGCAAGGGTCATTAAGCTCATATTTGTTATTGACGGAAGAATAGAAGATGATTTAGGAGTAACATAAGTATTATTTTTTATTCCAAAAAAGTTTGCAGGGCCACATTCGTCAATGTATTTCTTTTCTTTTGAGTCTAAGAATAAGACTGAAGCATATCCGTTGCTATGGGCAATTTCCATTGCTTCCATGCCAGCAGCATAATTTCCACCAGCTTTTATATGTCCTGTACCGAGAGGTGCAGCTCTGTCGTATTTTCTGGTTATGAGCATATTTACGGGTTTAAAACCTTCTTTAAAATAAGGCCCTACCGGGGTTACAAAAACAAGGAACAAGTATTCTTTGGCTGGTTTAACACCAACCTGAGCTCCTGAACCAACAAGTAACGGCCTGATATAAAGAGATGCTCCTGAACCATAAGGAGGAACAAATTTTTTATTATGTTTGATAACTTTAATAATGGCTTTTTTAAATAATTCATTAGGTATTTCAGCCATTAATAATTTTTTTGCTGATGAATTCATGCGTTTTGCATTTTCTTCCCACCTAAAGAGCCTGATTTTTCCATCTTTGCCCATAAAAGCTTTCATGCCTTCAAAAGCTTCTTGCCCATAATGAAGAGCTGTGGCAGCAATATGCATATTAATGTATTCAGAGGAGGATAATTCTAAGCTTCCCCATCGTCCGTTTTTGTAATAAGTTCTTACATTATAATCAGTTTTTAAATATCCAAAAGGTAGGTTTTTCCAATCAATTGTATTCATAATATATAGTTTTTTGTGAGTAAAATTAAGTGTTTCCAAAGATAAAAAAATTAATCTTAGGGGCAATTGTTTTTATAGATGTTGAAAAGCACCAAATTATAAATAACAAGCATGTTTGTTACTTTTATTCAAAGTTTAGAGGATTTTATGTGGGGCAAACACAAATCAAATAATTAAAGACGTAAGATTATGCAAAACTTTGGTAGCGTCTAAGGTCGGCTCTTGGATTAATTACCATTACAGGTATAAAATTATCAACAGTATGTTTTTTGTCAGACATATATTGGTTGTATTTATCTGACATTACTAATATTAAATCAGCATCAATTATCTTTGCGAAATTAAATATTTCCAATTTGAAATTATCTTTATTCTTCGCCGTTTTAATACCATAAACAATATTTTTTGCATCTAACATTTTTTTAGTGAAAAAAATATTATTAGAAAGATATTTTTTCTTTAAATCATCTGTAATATGGGGTTTGATTATATTTATGTTGCACTTATAGTATTTTGAAAGGTAAATTATCCAGTGAATTGATTCTTTAAATTTTTTATCGTGATCAACCGGAACAACTATTTCAGTATAATGAGTATGAGAAGGAGGGCTATTGTTAATAATAACAGGAACATTTACATTTTCCAGTATTTTAAGAAATTCTTTGGCTGAAGTTTTAGTTTTATTAACAACATAATTTTGTCCCATCACAATAAGATTGATGTCATATTGCTCTGTAATTTCTTTAACAGCTTTGTTAATAGAACCTTCTTTTACAAGTGTTAGTGGCCTAATGTTATATACATCATTAATATCTTCTGCTTTTGTTAATAGCTTATTTTCTAATTCTTCTTTTTCAATAATTATTTTTGCTTTGTTTCCAAATAATCCACCACCTGCTTTAAAATGTACCAACATTAAGTCGTTATTCACAACTTTTGCTAATTGAACAGCATGAAGCATTGAATATTCAGAGCTTTCAGAAAAATCCCAGGGAACTAAAATTACCGACTTATCTGTTTCCATACAAAAAAATATAGCTAATTGAGCTGATTGCTAAAATTACTATATTATTCATAAAATTCAATATTTTTATTCTAATGAACCTTTTTGTTTGATTAACAACCTTTAACATACGCTAAGTAAAGGTATATTAATTATTAAATACTCAATAATTAAAAAGAATGAAAACGTAAATTACCTAAATCCGCCATATTTTCTAATATCGGCTCTTGGGTTTATATACATAATTGGAATATGTGTTTTACTGGCAACGCTATTTGGTTTTTTCTTTTGGTCAACGTATTTATGGTATTTTTTAGTCATTGCTACAATTAAGTCAGCATCAATTTTAGAGGCAAATTTAAAAATTTCTTCACGGTAGTCCTGATCTTTTTTTGCGGTTTTAATTCCATAAACTATATCATATTTATCAAGCATTTTTTTAGTAAAATAAATATTTTTGCGCATATCTTCTTTTTGATATTTATCTTTAAGAAATGGCTTGATAAAATTAATATTACATTTATATAGTTTAGAAAGATTTATTATCCAACGTAATGTTTCTTTGTATTTTTTATCAGATTCAATCGGAACTACAATTTCTACATAATGTGAATGTGTTGGTAATGCTTCAGGAACAATAACCGGAGTTTTTGTTTTAGTGATGGTACTTAAGATTGACCTAACAGATATTTTATTGCCATTTGAGTGGTAAACAGAACCCATAATAAGCAAATTGATATTTAATTCAGGAATTATACCTGCTATTAAATGTAAAAGAGCGCCTTCCTTAACAACAACTTTAGGCTTTATGCCTGAAATTTCAAAAACATCTTCGGCTTTAGAAGTTAATTTATAGTTTGCTTCTTCAATTTTTTGCTCAAAAGTAGTACTGTTAGAAAAGAAACCTCTTTTTTTTACAATGTGCATTAAGATAATTTCATTATCAGCAACTTTAGCTAATTGTATAGCATGAAATAGCGAATTTTCTGAATCTTTAGTAAAATCCCAAAGAACTAATATAGCTTTTTTATTTCCGCTCATACAATTCTATAATTAAATTGTGTAGATAATTTGCCCGATAAATTTAATATTTTTTTATGAAATATGTAAAGTTTTGTCTTACTATTCATTATTTAGTGATTAGTGGAACGTTTTTTTAGATGATCTATTGTTTTTTGTTTATAACTGTTTCTGAAATTTTTAGCAGTTTCGGTAAAATATACATGATTTTCCAAAAAATTTAATTGTTCGGTATTCCATTTGTCAAAATCGTCTTCAAATTTTTTGTTTTCAACTAACTCTTTAAAAAGATTTCTTGATAATTTATTAAACTCATTACTTCCCAAATGATCAAAATAAGCATCACAAATTATCATTTCTAATTTATTTTTGGGAGTAGGGTTCTTTTTTATTGCATATAAAAGATCAGATATTTGTTTAATTTGCTCATTGTTGTAGCCATATTGAGGGAGAATTTCTTTTGCAAATTTTAAGCTTTTTACTTCATGGTCAGAATAGGATTTAATAAAACCTAAATCATAAAATAAAGCTGCAGTTTCTAATAGCAACAACTCGCTGCTATTAACTTTTTCAGCATGTGCAATAAAATCTATATGACTAATAAAGTTAATCGCATGTTTTACATTATGAAAATATTGATTTTTTGGCAATTCGTTTTCAATTTTTCTTAAAACGTAGTTTTTCAAATCGTAAAATCGCATTAATGCCACTTGTGTTTTAAATTCGTCATTTGGCTCAAATCCTTTTCCGTCAATAGAAAGTAAAGGATTAAGCCCGTCAATAATAAAGCGGTCGATATTGCCAATAAATTTAACCTGAAGTTTTTCAACAAACTGAAAAACAAAGAAATTTTTTACATACTTATATGTTTTTGAAGAAATGCTGATTTTCCCTATTTCAGAAGATGCAAGTACCCGGTTGGCAATATTTACAGTTTCGCCACTTAAGTTATAAGGTATCTTCTTCTTGCCGGAGTACATAGCTGCAACAGGCCCGGTATGAATTCCAATTTGAATAAAAATAGTATGTCTGGCAATTGAGTTGTCGTTGTTAATTTTATTAATATGGTCAATCATTTCCCTCGCCGCCAAAACAGAGTTTAGTGCACTTATCTGGCTTGCTTCAGGTAATCCTCCACAACATACATATGTATTTGTTTCTGATTTAATTTTTTGTAACTGATTTCTTTCAATAATCACATCAAAATATTTGAATATTTTATTAAAAGCATCTTTGTTTTCTTTTTCTTTTGAATTATCAAAACCAGATAGTTCAACTAATAAAACAGAAACATTTTTGAAGCGTTTTGATTCATCTTTTTCTCGCATTATTAATTCAGACAAGCTATCCTCTGAAGTTGCTTTGGCAAAAAGTTCATCTGCTTTTTCTTTTTCATATGCCAGTTCTTCAGTTCTGATATTAATAATTTGTTCTAACTCATAACGCTCTTTGGCAAAACGATATGACCGCAACTTTGTAATCATATAGAAGAAAGAAATGGCTACTATTAAATAATATATAAAGGCTAAAGTACTGGAAAAAAGAGATGGCAACACTTTGAATGTAAAAGTAGCTTCCTGCGTAATTTGGCCGTATTTATTCTTGGCTCTTACCTTAAAAATGTATTTTCCTCTTCGAAGATTTGTATATTCTTTAAAATTTGAAGCTGACCAGGCAGACCAGTTTTTATCATATCCTTTAAGCGTATATTGATAAAGAATTTCACTACGGTCGTAGTTTGGCGAAGCATATTCAAAACGAATTGAATTATATTTATTATTTATTTCAGGCAAAGCAGAACTATTTTTATTTTTCTTAAAAACAGTATTAATTCCATAATATAAAACAGAGTCTTTGGCTATAATAACTTTTCGAATATAAGTTTCTTGCTTAATCTTATTATTTTGAACAATACTTTTGTCATATCGTATAAGGCCGTTATAACTGCCAAACCAGCATATTTTATCTTCCGGGTATATGGCTTCTATTTTATAATTTCTAATTCTATTAAATTCAAGTGTTGAAATAACCGGTTTGTTTGTTGAATCATAATGGGCAATTCCGGTTAAGTTGTCATACTTGCCATGTGTTCCTGAGCTAAACCATATTTCGCCATTTTTATTTTCAACAAGTTTATATATTGCATGATTTCCTCCTGCATATTGAGCTCCAAGAAGCGAATCGGCAAAAAACACTTGTTTATTTTCATTAAATTGATATAATCCATATTTTGTAGAAAATACCGGGCCTTTAGTTGTAGAATAAATATCAACCCAATCAATAGGATTTTCATATCCATGGCCTTCTTTGTACTGGTCAACATGACTGTAAATGTCATAACCGTTGGAAATGTTTAAGCGGAAAATACCATCGTGTTTACTGCCAAGCCATAAAAGGCCGTTTTCGGTTTCGTAAACAGAGCGAATTTCTTTGTTTAGTTTTTGCAGATCACCCAAATCAATCCATTTATTGTCAAAAAACTGTAGAGCAGACAAGCCTGTTTTTTTCCCTAAATAAAAAATAGAAGGATTAGAGGTAGAATTAATAATGTAATTAAATTCTCCATCAAGTAATTTTTTTACAGTATTGTTTTTTAATTCAAATAAACCGTTATTACTTGCTATCAAAAGTTTATTTTCAAAAGGGTATAAATACTGGCAAGCAGCATTTATTTGTTCAATGGACTTAAAAACAGCAGGCGAAGAACAATCTTTTTGTAAGTTGTAGTTATTGTTTAAAAAATATAACCCTTGAGATGTGCCCACATAAAGATTTTTCTGAAAGCGGGTAATTGAAGAAATAGTTCCTCTAATTCCTGCGCTATAGTCAAAATAAGAAAAAGTAGATGGATATTCTAACCGGCTGATTCCATTACTCATAGCAACCCAGATTTGAGAAAAATTATCAACAAAAATATTGTTGATTTTGTCATCTAATAATCCGTTAGATTTGTTAATATGATTGATTACCTTGCCAAATTTATTGATAAAAATAATACCACAACGATCAGTTCCAATGGCATAATTTTTATTTGACAAATAAATGCCAGATGTAAAGCCATTGATTTTAAAAAAATCATCTGCATCAGTTTGAAATTCATCTATTCCTTCATTTGAGAAAAGAAAAGGTGAGTCATATTCTTTTGTTTTAATAAGCAATCCCGATTCTAAAGGAAGAATATTTACTATTTCTTTATCAACAAAAAAATCGCCGTTTTCAACTAACTCAAGGGCGTTTGAACGAAAAGTATAAAGCCCGTCGAGGTTTTTATATACATAAATTTTATTATTTACCTTAAAAGATTTGAAGAATGTATAAGTGGAAGAAATAACTTGTGTGTTTTGCCCATTCCACAGGTAAATATTTTTATCTGAAGTAAATAAAACATTCCCATTTGATGAAATAACACTTTTTATTTGTCCGAATGGTTTTTCAGATTTATCGAGAGTGCTTAAAAGACTTTGAAATTCAAGTTTGTTACTTTTTCCGGGAGCCAAATAACCAAAATCATCATATGCTCCAATATAAATAATTCCTTCCGGTGATGCGGTTAACCTGATTTCTCCTTCAACTTCAATTAGATTCCAAAAATGGCCATCATATTCTAAAACACCATTTAAGCTTCCAACATAAATAATCCCCCTTGTATCTTGTGCTATTGAAAAATTTTGATTTTCATAATTATACTCCATGGGTGGAATATTTTGGATAAAAGGTGTTCCTGTTTCAGCTGATTGACAGTTGCTTTTTATATTAAAAAGAGTAACAAAAAAGATTGTAAGAAGCGTATTTCTTGCAATAAATGAAATTTTAGAATCCATAACCTCGATATTTGGAAGTTAAAATAAATATAAACACAAAATAATCTTTCAAGATAGTTTATATTAAGGAAAATACAAAAAATTAGGTTTTATTTTTTTTCGTGGTTTTTTGTGTGTTGATTGCAAATCAGACACTGAATATCCTTTATATTAAGTGGTATAGTAGTGTGAATTAGACATAAGTTTTTTTAATTTTTCTTTAAGTGTCGGAACAGAGATTTTTTATTGCTCAATTTTATTTTGCCCTGGGAAATGTATTCATTTTTTAACTATTCAGTGCCAACAAATACTTTTATAAAATCTATAATATAAAAGGGACTTACACCAATTTGTAGAAATGAAATCTTGAATACAGGTGTAGAAATACCTTTGTGGTTAAGAAAGGAGTATTTTCTTAATAATTACAAGGGTTCTTTTTTTAATTAACTCATACGGATTTTTCAGAATAGCGTGTACTAAGTATTTTATTGCTATTCTTTTCTTGTTTGCCAAAGCAGCATGAAGGGCTGTATAGGATAGCATATGGGCATGAATATTTCTTATTTTGCTTCCAAATTTTGAGGTAAATTGAAAGTCTTCTTTAAGATACTTTATTAATAAATTAGTTCGATTATTTAACGATTGTTCATTAAAAATATTTACACTTCTGTTTTTATGATTTATTATACATGCAGTAACTGTGTTAGAATATTTAAAAGTATTTCTTGCTGATAATTGTAGCCATAAAAGCCAATCTTCAGTACCACTTAAGTTTCGATCGGTTTTAAAAGATATTTTATCTAAAATTTCTTTTTTGATGAATACGCCAATGCAGCTTAATAAATTACCATAAAGTATTAATTTGTTCAGATTTCCTTTTCGATTATTAATTTTATTCAATATTTTACCATTTTCAGATTTAATTTCATATGCAAGATGAAAAATATTTGGTGTATTATTACTTAAAATAAGGTTGTAAGCTTCTTGAAAATGAATTGGATATAAAACATCATCAGAATCCAAGAAAGTAATATAATCACCTTGTGCTTTTTTAACTCCAAAATTCCTGGCAGCACCACGCTCAGCATTTTCTTTCCTATAGTATTTTATCCTTTTATCATTAATAGATGTAACTATTTCTTTTGTGTTGTCTGTGCTGCCATCGTCAACAATAATTATTTCAAAATTTTCATAAGTTTGGTTTAAAACAGAATTTATTGTTTTTTCAATAAATTCTGCTCTGTTATAAGTTGGTATTATTATTGAAAATTTTGGATTACTCATATAGATTTTCAAGTTTATTAATAAACAAATCTAAATTAAATTGCTTTATACCTTTTTTACCATTTTGTACTAATTTATTTTGTAAATTTTGATTTTCAAGTAATTCAATTATTGCATTGTAAATTTGTTCAGAATTACAATAATCTACAACAAGTGCATTTTCCTTATCTGTAACAAATTCGTTGGCTATTCCAGATAATGTAAAAACAGAAGATATTCCTGAGGCTAATGCTTCCACATAAGTTTGTCCGAAAGCTTCAATTTCTTTGTTTATTGGTGTGTGCACATAAATATCAAAAAGTTTATATAAAGCAAATAAATTGTTTTCAAACTCAATTTCAACATAAGACTTATCAGATAAGTTATTTTTTAATAATTCTTGAATTTCATTTTTGTTTGGCCCGTTAGTATTAGCAAATATAAAAAATGCACTAGGATATTTTTTAAGTATTTGTTTAAATGCCTTTATTTGGTATTTGTGCCCTTTCCAATTTATATAGCGTGCAATAACACCAATTATCGGGTATTTTTCGTTAGAAATATATTTATTATTAAGGGCTTCAACTTCTATTTTTTCAACATTTTCAAAAGCATCTAAATCAAAACCGTGATGGATTAGATGTATTTTATCTTTATTAACCCGTTCTTTTTCAATTAAAACATTTTTTACATTTTCTGAAATAGCAATTATATCGGTTGCTAAACTATTAATTATTTTATCCAACTTAACTGCTTTTGGAAAATTGTCGTGATGAAAAGTTGAGTGATGTCGAGTATAAATTCGTTTTTTAATTCCTAAAAATTTAGCTGTTAAAAGTCCTAAAATATTGGCATCACGCAAGTGTGTATGAATAATATTTGGTTTTATTTTTTTTAATTCTTTTAATATTATTAAAAATGCTTTTGGATAATCTTTTTTTGATTTTAGGTATATCTGTTTTACGTAAATTTTCTTTTCTTTTAAAAATAGTTCTATGTTAGTTCCTTTATTGTTTAACAAAAGAAAACTTAATTCAAATTTTTCTTCATCAAGCTTGTGGACAATCCATTCAAAAGTAAGTGCTTTATCAATATTTGATAATATGTAGGTTATTTTTGTTTTCAAGGTTTTATTTTCCTTTTGTTATTTTATTCAAATTGCATTAAGAATTTTCTGATATTAAAAAGTTTAATTCCTTTGTAAGTATTTCCTTCAAAAGCTTCTGCTGTAACTACATACTTTGGGTAATTGTCGTGTATTAACAATAAATTTCCAAATTCTCGTTGAATAGTTTTTTCATCGTTTAAACTATATGTAACT
>JAADFW010000004.1 GCA_013152655.1 Chlorobiota bacterium | reverse complement strand
CCTCTGTCTTTTCGACCGTATGGGAGAAATCTCCTGCTATGAAACGAGGGGATGTCTCACTTCGCTGCGCTGCGTATCGACATGACAGTAGTAGAAAACAGGGGGACTTACTCCGTGAGACCGCTTCGCTAAGTTCTCCAGCACCTCAAAATAATATTTAACCCTTATTTTCCACAATTACACTTTCAAAAAATGCATCCACCTCAGTTGTGGATTTCCATAAGTTTTGTTTAAGTTTGTATTCAATTATTAAGACTAAATGTTATTTCCTGCCTACGTAAAAATATTTTAAGCATTAAAACTATTTTATTTACTTTTTACGATATGCTAAAAAGATTTTCAGAACCATTAAACATAGTGTATTATGTTGATTATTTGAATTTTATAAATTATTTAAAGTAGGAGTTTTATATTATGGCTAAAAAGAATTCTGACCAGTTATTTCAACTTATTAAATCGCTTACAAAATCGGAAAAAAGATATTTTAAACTCTATATTTCAAGAATTACAAGTGCCGAAGATGCAAAGTTCTATAAACTTTTTGATATAGTTGACAGGCAAAAAGAATACAATGAACAGAAAATATTAATAAAAGCACCTTCTATTAAAAGCAATCAGTTATCAAATATTAAAGCACATTTATATAAGCAAATTTTACAATCGTTGCGCCTGTATTATGCAGGCAACAATATTGATTTTCGAATTAGAGAATTACTTGATTATACTACTATTTTATATAATCGTTGTTTATACGACTTAAGCTTTAAATCGCTTGAAAAGGCCAGAAACCTGGCAGTAGAAAACGACCGGGCTTCTATGCTGTATCAAATTATAGAATTTGAAAAAATTCTGGTAACCCGGTTTATAAAATCAAATATTGAGGATCAGGTAAACCAAATAATTGGCCAATCGGATATAATTAGTAAAAAGCTTGCCAGTGTAAATACTTTTGCGAACCTGATGCTTAAGCTATATTCATTTTATTTGAAAATAGGATTTATCAGAAACCATAAAGATTTTGAACTGGCAAACAGCTTCCTGTATTCAACTTTACCGGTATTTAACGAGGAACAACTTTCGTTTGATGAAAAAATGTACCTGTACAATGCCCTTGTTGGCTATTATTTTTTCATACAAGATTTTGTAAGAGGCTATGATTATGCAAAAAAATGGATTGAATTATTTGACAATAATAAAAAATACGTAGCATTAAAGCCGGAAATGTATATTAAAGCGTTAAACAATTTTTTGGTTGCGCAAGCAAAATTAGGAAAATACAAAGAGTTTAATGAAACGGCCAAAAGGTTTGACGAATTAAAAGAATTACCCGAAAATATTTTAACTCTTAATATTCAATTGTTAATTTTTAAGTACAGCTCAACCCATAAAATAAACCGTTTTTTTATGTTAGGGCTTTTTACTGACGGGGTTAAAGAAATTCCTAAAATTGAACTACAGTTGGAACAATTTTCAAATAAACTGGCAACCAACTATATATTAATTTTTTATTACAAATTTGCCTGTATGTATTTCGGAGCATCCGATTTTCAGAAAGCTGTTTTTTGGTGTAACAAAGTTTTAAATACCAAAGAAGTAAATTTAAGGAGCGATATTTACAGTTTTGCACGAATTTTAACGCTTATTTCGCATTACGAGCTGGGGAACATTGACCTGATTGATTATTATATACGATCAACCTACCGGTATTTAATCAAGAAAGAAAACCTAAGTAAATTTTATAAAATTACAATGAAATTCCTTAAAAAGCTGGGTGGTATCTCCCCATCGGAATTAATTGATGCATTTAAGACTTTAAAAGAACAATTGCTACCCTTAACCAACAATCCATACGAAAAAATATCATTTATTTATTTTGATATTATTTCGTGGCTTGAATGTAAAATAGAAAATGTTCCTGTGCAAGATGTTATTAGAGAGAAAGCAGCCAAAAGACTGAAAATAAGTTAGTTAAATAATTGCTTGTATATTTACCTATTATTGAGATTGTTTTTTTCATTTGCCCTTTCCAAAAGAGAGTAAAGAAAATCAATTTACTTCTGCCGTTTGGCAAATTAGTGACAAACAATTTTATTCTCAAAACATACTGAAAACTACTTACATATCACAGTCCTAACTTTTAAATCTAAAATTGTATCTTCGTTTCAACAACATTAATATAAATTGTTAATTTATCGTAAATGAAAAAATCAGTTTCCTTAGTTTTATCAAGTGGTGGTGCAAGAGGAATGGCACATATAGGCGTAATTGAAGAATTGCTGAAACATAATTTTGAAATTAATGCCATTTCAGGATGTTCAATCGGAGCTGTTGTGGGAGGCATTTATGCTTCGGGCAAACTGGAAAAATATAAAAAATGGGTGCTCAACCTTGATAAATACAAGGTGTTTAAATTAATGGACTTTAAATTAAGCTCACAAGGATTTATTAAAGGCGATAAAGTATTTAACGAATTAAAAAAATTTATTGGCGACCCGAAAATTGAAGACTTGCCAATACCTATCACTATTGTTGCAACAGACCTTTATAACCAAAAAGAAATTGAATTTAAAAAAGGAAATCTTTTTAAAGCACTGAAAGCATCATCCTCTATCCCGTCAGTTATTGAACCTGTAATATACAAAAATATGCTGCTTATTGACGGAGGAGTAATAAATCCTTTGCCAATTGATAAAGTAATAAATTTTAAAAACGATTATATTATTGCAGTTAATCTTAATGCAAATATTAAGTACCAGAAACCTAAATTCAAAGAAAAAGAACAAAAGAAAAAAGAGATAATTCATAAAAATCATTTAGATATTTTCAATAAAAACTGGTATAAAATATTTCCGGCTGAAAAAAACAAACCCAAACGGCCGGGCTATTTTACGCTACTAAACGATACTTTTGACTTAATGCAAAACCGGTTAACCGAAGTAACAATTGATAATTATAAGCCCGATTTATTAGTAAATATTTCAAAACATTCTTGCGGCACTTTTGAGTTTTACAAAGGTGATGAATTAATAGAAGCAGGCAGGATGGCAATGAGAAAATGCTTAAAAAATAATGGCTTATAAACTATAACTAAACCGCTTTAAATTGAAAACCATATTATAATTAATTATAGTTAATTAGTTTTAATCGGTGTCCTTTTCTTACCTGCTGATATTCAAAAATCATCATAATAAGCCGCTTATTTTAAATTAAACAATAAACTTTTGATTTTAATCATTTTAATTAAATTCGCATTTATATAAAACAAGTTTATATGTTTAAATTTTTACTTGCACTTTTAAGATTAATCTTAGCAATAGTAATTTCAATAATCTATTTATTGGTAATTGTGCTGGAACATTTATTTGGCGTAGATTTAAAAAACAGGTATAAATTAGTAAAAAGCTGGGCAAAAATTATTTGTTTAGTACTTGGCATAAAAATCTACAAAAATAATAACGCTATACCTAAAGGTGTCCTGATATTGCCAAATCACCGCTCATGGATTGATATTCCCCTGATATTCAGTATTAATCCGGCAACCATAATTGCTAAAAAGGAAATAAGTTCATGGCCCATAATAGGTTGGGGATTTAATGCCATTGATGCTATTTTGGTTGATCGTTCAAAACTGGGTAGCCTGATAAAAACATTTAAAGAAATTGAAAATAAGATATTACAAAACAAAACTGTAATTTTATTCCCTGAAGGAACTATTTGCGAAGGCCCTGAAACAGGACGTTTTAAAAATGGTGCTTTTAAAGCTGCTGCTGAACACAAAATAAAAATTGTTCCCATAGCTTTTGAATTTAAAGACAGGAATGCAGTTTGGGCAGGAAACGAGACGCTTATCACCCATTTTTTTAAATGCATGGGTAGTTGGAAAACAGAAATAACCGTTAAAATTGGAGAACCCATTCAGTCGGATGATGAACAATGGCTAATTAACCAAACAAAAAACTGGCTGGATAAAGAAATTTTAGCCATGCGCCATAACTTCGACAACCTGCCAGGGAAAGAATGGAAGAAAGCTATTTAAAAAGACTCTTATTCATCTCCTGCTTTTATATTGTTTTCTTCTTGATTCTAATTTATGTAGTTTTGTGAAAAACAAAAATAAAATGGAAATTATCTATTTAATAACCGGATTAATTGCAGGAACAATAATTACCTGGTTTTTAACAAGAAATAAATTCAAAAAACAACTTGAAACATTAAATTCGCAGGTTGCTGAAAAAGAAAATACCCTGTTAAAAAGTGAAAGCACACAGGAATCGCTACAAGGAAAAATTGATTTTTATTTGAACCAGATAAATGAATTAAAAGAAGAATTAACCCGCGAAAGAGAAAAAACAAACGAATTAACCGAAAAAATTGCCCGTGGTGAAACAGAACTAAAAAACCTGCAAGAAAAACTAAAAACACACAAAGAGGAAGTTGAAAAATTACAAGACAAATTCTCATTGGAATTTAAAAATCTCGCTAATGAAATTCTGGAAGAAAAAACAAAAAAGTTTACAGAGCAGAACCGGAATAACCTTGATATAATTCTTAAGCCATTTGAGAAAAAAATAGACGAATTTAAAGTAAAAGTTGAGCAAACTTACGAGAAAGGATTAAAAGACCAAACCGGCTTAAAAGTTGAAATACAAAAGCTTTATGTTTTAAATAAAGAAATAAGCGAAGAAGCCAATAATTTAACAAAGGCACTTAAAGGCGATGTAAAAAAGCAAGGAAACTGGGGAGAGGTAATTCTTGAAAGAATACTGGAAAATTCAGGCTTAATAAAAGGACAGGAATACGAAACACAGGTAAGTTTTATAAATGATGAAGGAAGGCGAATTCAACCTGACGTTATTGTTTATCTGCCTGATTCAAAACACATTATAATTGACTCTAAAGTATCGTTAGTGGCCTACGAAAAATATATTAATAGTGACGACAATGATGAAAAACAAAAATTTATAAAAGCACATTTATTGTCGATTAAAACGCATATTCAGGAATTAAGCCAAAAGCATTATCAAAATATAAAGCAGCTTAACACACCCGATTATGTTTTGCTTTTTATTCCTATTGAAGCATCGTTTAGTGTAGCGGTGCAAGAAGACCAGGCCCTGTTTAATTATGCCTGGGACAACCACATTGTAATTGTTAGCCCTTCAACATTAATTGCAACACTAATGACTATTTCATCTATTTGGAAGCAGGAAAACCAAACTAAAAACGCACTTGAAATTGCTCGCCAGAGTGGTGCTTTGTACGATAAATTTGTAGGCTTAATTCATGATTTGAATGACATTGGCAAAAAACTTGGCGGTGTACAAAAAAGCTACGACGATGCTATGAATAAACTATCTTCGGGCAAAGGAAACTTAGTAGGCAAAATTGAAGCCATAAAAAAATTAGGTGCCAAAGCACAAAAAAGCATGCCTCAAAATGTGAGTAATAAAATTGAAGAATAAGTTTTTCAAAATCACGTAATATTGGGTTTATTAATTTTAAATAAAAAGCGATACGGATTTTCTGTTTTTAGTAATTGACTTAAATCATCGCCCAAAGAATTGGAAAAATCATTTATCATTTTGGGCAGGTCGCCAAAAGGAGTAATCATATAAAAATCAGTTCCAAACATTACTTTGGCTTTTACTTGTTGGTTATTAAAAGCTTTTACGAATCGAGGGAAAAGTTTCTTTTTATGAATATCAAAAGAAATATCGGCATATACATTCGGATATTGTTTAATCATATCTATAATAATATTCCTTCTTTTTTTACGCATAAATTTCCAGGCTTTAATACCTCCAAAATGGCCAAAATTTAATTTTAAATTTGGATATTTAAATAATACAGGCTGCCAGTGTTCAGGCTTATTAAAAAAGTTAGCTACAAAAGGCTGGTTAATTTTACCGGAATACTTTTCTAATACTTGTTTTCCTTCTGAATTAACAATTTTAAATCCTTCATAATGAATTTCTTTTTTAAACGAAAAAATAATATTACCACCACAATGCGTAGTTACCGGAATATTTTTTTCTTCACAAACTTTATAAATATCCATTAAAACAGGATGTGAAGGCAAATAGCCAAGTGCAGGATATATTTTAATGCCAAAAAAAGGATTGTCACCCGTAAACGCTTTTAAGAATTGGTTGTAAATATCCGGATCATTGGGATCCATAGCTACAAAAGGAAGTATTGGCAAATTTAATTTAATGAGGCCTTTCACCTCGTCAATTTGCCTGTCAAATGATTTTTTTATTGGATATTTGCTCCAGCCATATTTCATATTCATCATTAACGGGCAATAAATCATCTCCTTTTTACTGTTCTTATATACAGACGTTAACTCCTCATAAACATCGTGCATATTATGCAGGTTTAGAATCCTGAAAAAATCATCAATCCCGCCATTATCGTGATTCGAAAATAGTTCAATTATGTTTATTTTTCGCCGTGTTTTCCTTATTGCATTTAAATGGTGTTCTTTCCTTATAAAAGAATAAGGAATAGGGACACTGTCTTTATCAAAAATATGGCAATGCACGTCAAATGCATAATTGTTTTTATCAAGAACTTGCTTAACTCCATCATTCATTCTTTCAAACGGATTGGCAGATATAGCATTGGTTTTTTCAGCAAAAATATTTTTACCGGCATAATCAGTTAACGTATTCATAATATTTACCGTTTATTAAATTTTATCTAAAATACTAAATAAGGAAGACGGCATGAAATTTATTTTATCAGTATAAATGCAAAATAAAAATACCTGCCATATAAACTATTTTATAAAATTGTAAATTAGCTAAGGCTTCCTTAGTTTTTGTAGTATAGCCAGTTTATAATTTTTTGTTTAAACGGTGTTTTTTGCCTCTTTTTATTAGAACTGCCATCGAAAAATACTTTATACGAAAATGTTGGCATTAAAGGGAAAAAACTTACCTGATACAGCGCTAAAGATTTATATTCATTCCATGTTGCCGGATTGTAAAGCTCCCCGCTGTTATCTGTATTGTAATAGTAATAATAAGGATTGTGCCTGTTGTAAATATTATATACTGAGAAACTCCAGATAGCTTTATTCCCTCTTTTTGTGATTGTTGTATAATTTACTCCAATATCTAACCTGTGATAATCTTTCATTCTTGCACTGTTGCGTTTGCCGTAAATAATTGCTTCAAAGTAATAAGTTTCGCCATCCTCATTAAAATTTGTTGATGGCGTGTATTGCCGTCCTATTGCCGGAGTGTATGGCAAACCTGTTTGATAAATCCATGCAGCATTAAAAGTAAGATTGTTATTAATTATACGGCTAACACTTATTGAGCCACTATGAGGGCGGTCGTATTCAAACAAATATTCAACACCCTGATTAATATTAGGAAACTTACGTGTTGCATTAGTGAAACTATAACTTAAAAAACCTGTATAATCTCCGTAATTCTTTTTAATAAACAATTCAACACCCTTTGCAATTCCCGAACCGTCTGTTTCAACTTTTGAACGCCAATTAGCATCTCCCATTATACTTGTATAACCCTCTTTGTAAGTTGACAAATTATTCATGTTTTTATAATACAGGCTTACTTTTGCCTCATACATTTCATCATAAAAATAACTGTTCCAGCCTATTGAATACTGGTTTGATTTTGCAGGAGCAATTTGTTTACCCGCAGGAATCCAAACTTCATTGCTCATAATATCGCCGGCTGTAAAAACCAAATGTGCATACTGGTTTACATTCATATAAGTTAAATTAACGGAATGCTTATTATGCAGTTTTATATTAAAACTTAAACGAGGCTCGAACGCTGTATTAGAAAAGTCTTTTGTGAAATAATTTACCAAACGAGCTCCGAAACGGGCATCAATTTTATTATAAATATTTACTTTATTCTCAAAATATAAAGCTGATTCAAGTGAATTAATACGCTCATTTACACCTTGCGATGATGTATTTGTTTGATAGCTGTAGTTTGGTATATGCAACAAATATGACGACTGCAAACCGTATTTTAAGTTCCAATTGTTGTTTATTTTTAAATTCCATTTTGATTGAAAAGCTAAATCTGAAACAGATGACAAATATTCCCTTTTAAAGTCAGTTTTTTCATTATTGCCTGATATAGAGTATGTTTGTTTGTTCTTTAAACGATATCTTGTGTATGAAAGAATATTGGTATTGTAAAGTTTTGTTGACACTACTCTGTTCCACCTTGAAGAAATTAGCCAATTGCCCCAAATATCAAGTAGCCGGCTTTTTTCATTGGTAATGTCGTCTTTTGTATTCGACCAAAAATTTAAATAATCATCGCCTTCGTAAATATTAATATAGAAACTGTTTTTCGCATCGGGTTTCCATGTGAATTTTCCGTTTATATCATGAAAACCGTAAGACACAATATAATCGCCACCATCAGATAAGCTGCTTGCAAGAATCATTAGCGGGTCAACCAATGTTTTTCGTCCGGTTAAAATAAAACTTGTGTTCTTAAATTTTAACGGGCCCTCTACCGAAAAAGACGCATCTGTTATTCCTATGCTTAAATTTCCTTTCAGTTTTGATATATTCCCTTCTTTTTGAGTAATGTTAACAATTGACGACAATTTTCCGCCGAATTCTGAAGGAAAGCCACCTTTGTAAATTTCAATATTATTAATCATATCGGGGTTGAAAACAGAAGTGAAGCCGCCGAGGTGATTTACATAAATAATCGGAACATTATCAATTAAATACAGATTTTGTCCGGGGTCGCCTCCGCGAACAAGCAACAGGCTTGAACCCTCGTTTTGCGATTGAATACCCGGTATTAATTGTAATGTTTTCAGTACATCGGGTTTTCCACCCAGACTTGGTATATTGTTAATTTCCTGGGTACTGAGTTGTTCTATATTATTGTCCAATGTCCGGTTCGATTTTACCACAACTTCCTCTATCTTATTACTTGTATTTAATAGTATATGTACAATTGTATCTTTATCAGGATTATGAAAAGTATATTTTTCATATCCAACATAAGTTATTAACAACGAATTGCTTTGCTTCACCTGAATTGAAAAATAGCCATTATTGTCGGTACAAGTTGCGTTGTTAGTGTTTTCTTCAAAAATGTAAGCTCCAATTAGTGTTTCGCCTGAGTTTTTATCTTTCACAAAACCTGAAACACGTGTTTGTCCGAAAGTATTTAAATTTCCTGTTAAAAGGGATATCAATAGTATTATTAGAAAAATATTTTGTTTCAAAACTTTATTTGTAAAATTGTGATTCGGGATAAATAGTATCTGACATAACTTTTGAATAGCCGGTAAAAATACCATAAGCATTATCAATGTTTGAATATAATGGAAATGATGTTACAACACCGCCCACTATATTCGGGAAACGCCCCGTTTCATATAAATAATACTGTTTCACGTATTGATAATAATCGTAATTTATTGAACGCAATTCTATTATTAAAGGATATAAAACAGAATGCCATCCGTCATTGCCTGAGCTGGCTGCACTTCCGGTTGTATAATTAATCAGCATTGTGTACGTAGTATCATTAATTAATTCATTACTGAATATAACAATAGGAAGTCCTTCGTTTTGAAGAACCGGATCGGTTATAGTATAAATTTGCCCGGGGTATTCATAATCGTACTGAAATAACCTTATAATTACTTCGTAGTATCTTTCTTGCTGAACATTGTTATTAAAAGTGAGTTGGACTGCCGGATATGTTAATCCTTCCTCGTCTTTTCCGGCATTGTTAATGTGAACAATGTTTAATATTTGTGACGGAACAGGAATAGAATTAACACATACAACTGTATCATAGCCGGGTATAAGTACTTTGCATTTATAAGTGTTTGCAGGCTCTACAATTGTTTGTGAAGTGTAAATTCCTTCATTAAAATAATCCAAATTTTCTTTGAATTGGTCATTTACATAAAGTTTAACTTCTGCATTATTAACCCAATTAAGTTGCTCCTTTTCAATTTTGCCCGATAACGAAACATGAACTCTTAGTGTATCGCCGGCAATTAATATGCTGTTTACCGTTGGAACGGGAATAAAATCAGGAAATTCATCTTGTACCAAATCCCTGCAAGATGAAATGAAATACAATAACACTATTGCAACTATTAGCTTAAAAACAGCAGGGGTTAATAGTATATTTTTTTGTTTATACATTAAAATCAAAATTTGAAAGTTAAGCCATAATTAGAATTGATAAGAGTCTTTTTACTAAAATATGTAAATGCATTATAATTTAAATTAGAAAAGTTAGCAAGCCCGATTTCTGTAAAAAAGCCAATATGTTTCCATAAATAAAAAGATATGCCACAGCCGATTTTATAATCAAAAATATTTCCGTTTTCAGGAGCGTAATTTTCAGAAGAGAATATATAATGCCCTCCAAATTTTCCGGTCAAATACAGGTCGAACCTGAAATCGTCTGCTTTTATTAAATACGGTAATAAATGGTAATTCAAATTTAATCCATAGTAAGGTGTATTTGAATATTTAACTATATAGCTCATTGAAGATTGATATTGTGCAGGAAAATAAAAGAGTTCAAACCTACTGTAGCCAATATATCCTCCTAATTCTAAATTTTTGGTTATCCCATAATTGGTTTCAAAACAGTAGAATCCGTTTGTAATATATTTACCTGTATTATCGACAATTGTTAATCCTCCGGTTTTGATTCTTGAATAGGCTAATTTAAAATTTAAACGATTCTTAATGTATGAATCTTGTGCAAAAGCGTTATATATTAATAAGTTAACTATTAATAATATATGATTATCCGTATATATACCTAAGTTCGTTTTTGTAAGATACAGAGGCTAC
>JAADFW010000003.1 GCA_013152655.1 Chlorobiota bacterium | reverse complement strand
TGAAAAAACTGATACTGTTCACATTGATAATTATTAATACTTCGATTTTTTATGCTCAAAGTCTGAAAACAAAAAATCACAATATAAATATCGCAATTAAAACGCTAAAAAATGATAAATATTTTAAAAATGCAAGTATCGGTTTTTATGTAAAAGATATTAATTCCGGAGAAGTAATCTCATCATTAAATGCTGTTTTATCATTAGCTCCCGCATCAACGCAAAAACTTATAACAACGGCAACGGCACTTGAAATTCTCGGAAATAATTATAAATTTAAAACACGATTGGAATATACCGGCAAAATAGATAAACAAACCGGTATTTTGGAAGGTAATTTAATTATTAAAGGCGGCGGCGACCCGACTTTGGGCTCCAAATATTTTTCGCAAACCGAAATATACAAACTGTATGAAAATTGGACAAAGGCTGTTTCCGATGCGGGTATAAAATTTATTGACGGAAAAATTATTGCCGATGCAAGTTTATACGGCTATCAAACCGTTCCGCCGAAATGGACTTGGGAAGATATGGGGAATTATTTTGGTGCCGGACCGAACGGACTGACAATTCGCGATAATTCTTATTCCTTATTTTTTAATACAAGCTCGGTAAAAGGAGGTGAGACGAAAATTGTAAAAATTAAACCCGAAATTCCCGGATTAAAATTCAATAATCGTGTAAAATCGGATGCAATTCATTCGGATTTATCGTATATTTTCGGAGCACCTTATACCTATGAACGCATTATTAAAGGCAGACTGCCTTTAAACAGAACCGAATATGAAGTTAAGGGTTCTTTACCCGATCCGGCATTATTTGCAGCCCAATTATTAAAGAAAAAGTTGAAAGAAAACGGCATTTCTTCCGGTAAAGCAACAACTTTCAGACTAAATCCGGATGAAGCAAAAGCAGATACATTGAAGCATATTTTTCTTTATACAACTTACTCTCCGGAATTAAAAGAAATCGTAAAACTTACAAATTTCAAAAGTATTAATCTGTTTGCCGAACATTTATACAAGCAATCACAACTGTATATTGCGAGTTTTAATTTAGAAAAAGTCAGTAAAAAATTTATAAAATATTTCTGGCAAAGTAAAGGATTAAATACTGAAGGTCTGTTTATTTTCGACGGCAGCGGCTTGTCGCGATACAACGGAATAACGGCAAAACAAATGGTTTTTGTATTAAAATATATGAAAAACAAAAGCAAAAACGCCGAAATTTTTTATAATTCAATTCCACTTGTAGGGAAAGAAGGAACGGTAAAAAATATGTGTAAAAATTCAAGTGCTGTCGGAAATATGCGGGCAAAAAGCGGTTCTCTGAAAAATGTAAGAGCGTATGCCGGCTATGTAAAAACAAAATCGGGCAGAGAATTAGCATTCTCAATTATAACAAATAATTTTACTTGTTCATCTTCGGCAGCACGAAAAAAAATTGAAAAAGTACTGATTGCTCTTTCGGATTTTAATTTATAATTATGTATTTCGATTATCTGACCCAATTTACCCGTTTATTTTTCCCTAAGAATTGCGAAGCATGCGGCAAAAATTTATTAAAAAGCGAAATAATGCTTTGCACCGATTGCTTGTATCATATTCCGAAAACTAAATTTCACGAAGAAAAAGATAATGTTTTAAACCGATTATTTTACGGAATTACGAATATAACATACGCAACGGCATTTTTTTATTTTCATAAAGCAAGTAAATATCGAACTTTAATTCACAAACTCAAATACAAGGGACAAAAAGAAATAGGCATTCAATTAGGAAGAATGGCAGGAACGGAAATTAACGGAAGTTTCTTTGATGAAACAAATATTATAATCCCTGTTCCTTTGCATATTTCAAAAAAACGTTTGCGAGGATACAATCAAAGTGAAATGATTGCAAAGGGACTTTCCGAAATATCGGGAAAAGAATTGCGAACAGATATTTTAATACGTCAAAAATTTACCGAAACACAAACGAAAAAAAATCTTGAAGAACGGCGAAAAAATGTGAGTTCCGCATTTAAAGTCATAAAACCTGAAAGTTTAACAGGAAAACACGTTTTGTTAATTGATGATGTTGTAACAACCGGCTCTACCCTAATTGCTTGTGCCGATGAAATTCTTAAAACAAAAAATGTAAAAGTAAGTGTTTTGGTTTTAGGATTTGCTGAGCAATAAAAAAGGTTTCATTTAAATGAAACCTTAAAATATGTCTTATCCGAGATATTTTTTTAAAGGATTGCTTCGTGAAGTTGTTCGTAAGCGTTTTATTGCTTTTTCTCTTATTTGACGAACACGTTCGCGAGTTAATCCGAATTGTTGTCCGATTTCTTCCAAACTCATTTCTTCAACGCCGATACCATATGAAAGTTGCAAAATTTTACTTTCTCTTTCATCCAAAGTTGCAAAAACACGCTCAATTTCGCGTCTTAACGATTCGTGAATTAATGAATTATCGGTAACCGGTGAATCATCATCTGAAAGAACATCAAGCAAATTATTGTCTTCGCCTTCCTGAAACGGTGCATCAACCGATACGTGACGACCGGAAACTTTCATAGTGGAAATAACTTTTGATTTCGGAATTTCAAGAATTTCAGCTAATTCCTCCGGAGACGGTTTTCTTTGAAATTGTTGTTCAAACTGTGCAACGGCTTTTCTGTATTTACTTAATGAACTTACTTGGTTCAGAGGTAACCTTACAATTCGTGATTGTTCATTAATTGCCTGCATTATTGATTGACGAATCCACCAAACGGCATATGAAATAAACTTAAAGCCTCTGGTTTCGTCAAATTTTTCGGCGGCTTTAATTAAACCCAAATTCCCTTCGTTAATAAGATCCGGCAAACTCAATCCTTGATTTTGATATTGTTTTGCAACGGAAACAACAAATCTTAAATTAGCTCTGGTCAATTTTTCAATAGCTGACTGATCACCTTTACGGATACGTTGTGCTAATTCAACTTCTTCTTCAACACTTATTAAATCATATCTTCCGATTTCCTGTAAATATTTATCAAGGGAGGCACTTTCGCGATTGGTAATTGATTTGGTAATTTTTAATTGTCTCATATATCTTTTTTAGATAACATCTGTTAAACAAAAATTATTCCCGTTTTAAAAAGGGCTGCAAATTTAACTCTTTTTATTTTATCTGAACTCACTTTTGAAAATTAAATTACAATGTTTACCATTCTGCCCTGAACAATGATTATTTTTTTTACTGTTTTGCCCTCTAACCGCTGCTTTGTCCTTAAATCATTTAAGATAATTTTCTCTATTTCAGACTTTTGCATATCCTTTTCAATTTCAATGGTAAATCTGGTTTTTCCGTTAAAAGCAACGGGATATTTTACGGTATCTTCTGTTAAAAAAACACTGTTATATTTCGGAAATTCAGCATCCGCAATTGATGTTTTATGTCCGGATAATTGCCAAAGTTCTTCTGCAATATGAGGAGCAAAAGGCGATAATACAATCAGGAAATTTTCCAATACTTCGAGTTTGTTGCATTTCAATTTTGACAAATCACCGGCACATACCATATATGCCGCAACAGTTGTGTTAAAAGAAAATCGTTCAATGTCTTCGCCTACTTTTTTTATTAATGTATGAATAACTTTTTGTTCTTCTTTGTTTGCTTTTTCTTCAGATAAGTTAATATTTCCTTCATTATCAAAAAATAATCGCCAAAATTTGTTTAAAAAACGAAAAACGCCTTCAATGCCGTTTGTATCCCATGGTTTTGACTGTTCTAAAGGTCCGAGAAACATTTCATACAGCCGCAAAGTATCTGCTCCGTATTGTTCAATAATATTATCGGGATTTACGACATTATATTTTGATTTAGACATTTTTTCAACCGCATATCCGCAATGATATTTTCCGTCTTCTTCAAAAATAAATTCGGCATCTGCAAATTCCGGACGCCATTTTTTAAATGTTTCAATATCCAATATATCATTATTTACCATGTTCACATCGACATGAATTTCGGTAAATTCATAATTATTTCGGAAGTTAAAGGAAACGAACTTATTTGTATTCTTAATTCTGTATACAAAATTAGAACGTCCTTGTATCATCCCTTGATTAACAAGTTTTTTGTACGGTTCATCTTTAATTACAATGCCGATATCATATAAAAACTTATTCCAAAAACGAGAATAAATCAAATGTCCTACGGCATGCTCAGTGCCTCCGATATACAAATCGACATCTTGCCAATATGCATCAGCTTCTTTTGAAACTAATGCCTTATTATTGTGCGGATCCATATATCGCAAATAATAAGCGGAAGAACCTGCAAAGCCGGGCATTGTACTTAATTCGTATTTGTATTTTCCGTCATAGAGCCAATTTTCTACTCTGCCAAGCGGCGGTTTACCGGTTTCTGTCGGTTTGTAATCATCGGTATCCGGAAGCGTAAGCGGAAGTTCTTCTTCTTTCAGCGGAACAGCTCTGTCGTCTTTGTAATAAATAGGAAAAGGTTCACCCCAATATCTTTGGCGGCTGAAAATGGCATCTCGTAATCTGTAATTTACTTTACGTTTTCCCAAATTTCTTGTTTCAACTTCTTTAAGCATTTTTTTTACGGCATCCTTTACGTCTAATCCGTTCAAAAAATCAGAATTTATCATTTTGCCTGTTTTGGCATCATAGGATTCTTTTTCAATATCTCCGCCTTCTACAACAGGAATAATTTCAATGTTAAAATGTTTTGCGAAAGCATAATCTCTGCTGTCATGTGCCGGTACTGCCATAATTGCTCCTGTTCCGTATCCTCCCAAAACATAATCTGCCGTCCAAATCGGAATTTCTTTTTTTGTGAAAGGATTTATGGCATATGAACCGGTAAAAACTCCTGTAATATTTTGAGCATCAGCTTGCCGTTCTCGTTCGGTTCTGTTTTTTGCATATGTAACGTATTGATCAACTTCTTCTGAATTTTCAATATTTGTGAGCTTGTCAACTAACTTACTTTCAGGAGCTAATACCATAAATGTTGCTCCGAAAATTGTGTCGGGTCTGGTTGTAAAAACCAAAATTTTCTCATCCGTATCTTTAATATCAAAATAAACTTCGGCACCTTCCGAACGTCCGATCCAATTTCTTTGCATTTCTTTTAAAGAATCGGTCCATTCTAAATTATCTAAACCGGTAAGTAACCTTTTTGCATATGCCGTAATACGAAGTTGCCATTGCATCATATCTTTTTGAATAACAGGATACCCGCCTCTTTCTGAAACTCCGTCTTTGACTTCGTCATTGGCTAAAACCGTTCCGAGAGCAGGGCACCAATTTACTGTTGTTTTTGCTCGATATGCCAAGCGATAGTTCATTAAAATTACATCTTTTTCGGCTTCGTCCATACCGTTCCAAACAGCAGCTTCAAAATGAGGTGTAATGCTGCATGTTGCATTAATTTTAGTATTTCCGTTTTTCTCAAATTCTTTTATTAAAGTTTCAATCGGTTCTGCTTTTTGAGTGTCGGTATTAAACCAGTGATGAAACATTTTTAAGAATGTCCATTGTGTCCATTTAAAATAATTCGGATCAGATGTTCTTACTTCTCGACTCCAATCATATGAAAACCCGATTTTTGAAAGTTGTTCTTTATATCTTTTTATATTTATTTCTGTGGTAATTGCCGGATGTTGCCCTGTTTGAACTGCATATTGTTCTGCAGGTAATCCGAATGCATCAAATCCCATAGGATGTAATACGTTATACCCTTGCAGTCGTTTGTATCTGCTGTAAATGTCGGAAGCGATATAACCTAACGGATGCCCTACATGCAAACCGGCTCCGGATGGATAAGGAAACATATCCAGCACATAGAATTTCGGTTTTGTGTTGTCAATTTCTACTTTGTAAATTTGATTGCGTTTCCAATTTTCCTGATGTTTTTTTTCAATTTCGCCGAAATTATAATTCATTTTTTTCGTGTTTTAATAAAGTTTGCAAAAGTAGTAAAAAAACATTTTGTACGAACAGCATAAGTTTTTTTGTTTGAATATAATGAAATATTTTCTAATTTTGCATTTTGAACGGCCCCGTAGTTCAATTGGATAGAATGTCAGATTTCGGCTCTGATGGTTGTGGGTTCGAGTCCCGCCGGGGTCACCAATTAATTTTTAAAGCTCTGTAAATCAATAATTTACAGAGCTTTTTTCTTTTAGGTATAACATAGGTACAACAAATGGAAAATTTACTCAATTTATTGACTGTAAAGACATAGCTCTGATAAATTAATAAATCTTGACTTTTTCATTTTTTTGGCAATTTTTTATATCTTAATTAATCTTAAACACAGCCCTATTTTTATTCATTTTAGTCCTTTTTTATTCTAAAAATCTTTTTCGTCAAATCATTCTTCATTTTCCGATTGCATTTTCCGATACTTTTAAATGCAGAATAGTGAAAAGTAAAACTGAACAAACAAAAAAATTGACGAAAATTCAGGAAAAAGGGTGTAAAAAAACATGATTTTTGACCCTAAATCGACACCCTTACTGTAAAAATACCCGTAAAATCGTAATTTTATCGGAAGAATCGTAAAGTTATCGGAAGAATCGACGGATTTTCGGAAATTTTGATTTTGCCCCCCTAAACCGTGCTTAATTTTGCAGTCGAATTAATAAATAAAATAATCGACAGAATTTAACATTAATTAAAAGCAAAATTGTATGGAAAAATTAGTTTTAACGGAAGCAGATTATAAAGAACTTCAAAACAAATTAGAGAAAATTACATCTCAACTTGACCGACTCGGAAAACAAAATGCATTATCGGAAAAATGGTTGGATAATCAAGATGTGTGCCTTATCCTTAAAGTCAGTACACGAACTTTGCAAAATTATCGAGATAAAGGTATTCTGCCTTTCAGCCAAATCAGCAATAAAATTTATTACAAGGCTTCGGATATTGAAAAGCATCTTGAAAATAACTATGTAAAAATTTGGTAATGGATTCATTTATCAAATTATACAGGTCTGATGTTACAAATGAGTTGATGAAAGACACATCTGCTTTTATGCTGTTGACACAAATTGCGTTAAGAGCCAGAAGAACAGATAAGTTTAACACAGAAAATCTGAAATCGGGTGAAGCTTTAATCGGAGATTATACAAGTATCGGACTAAGCAGACAAAATTACAGAAGTGCATTAAAAAGGCTTGAAAAGTGGAAAATAATAACCACCAAAGCAACCAACAGGGGGACTGTTGCAACAATCTGTAATTCCGACATTTACGATATTAATATTTTGACGTTCAACCGACAAACTAACCATAGAGTAACCAACGGGCAACCGGCAAGCAACCAACGACCAACCACTAACAAGAATGATAAGAAAGAAAAGAATGATAAAAATGTAATTTATGAGCAAAATAAAAAATTTAAAAATCATATTAAATCAAATAAAGAACGATTCAGATTCGAAGAAAAGCCGGATTACACACAAAGCTTATAACATGAATGAAGAAAAAATGATTATCAAAGCTATTGCGGATAATCATGTAAAAAAAGGCAAATTTGTATTTGACAAATATAATTCCGCAGTTTTCACCAAATTGATTGAATACTTTATCGGCAATCCCGATTTTGAAAATAACGGTTTTAATTTGCACAAAGGATTACTTATTGCCGGAAATATCGGTTCGGGGAAATCAATAATGATGCGAATTTTTAAATCATATTGTTTTTACAGAAAATTTGACAGGCAATTCAGAATAGAATTCTCCGATACCATTCCCGATAAATTTGCACGATACGGATATGAAGGCATCAATCTGTATACCGAAAATTCACATTTGAATAATTACGGTGTTTTCACCCAAAAACCAATAAATTTATGCATCGATGATTTAGGTGTCGAAAAAGAAACGGTGAAACATTTCGGAAGTGAGGAAACCGTTATCGAAAAAATTCTGGTGAGCCGTTATAATTTGTTTCAGGAAGGTTATATCACTCATGCCACAACAAATCTTGATGCAGAAATGCTCCGGAACAAATACGGAGACCGCATTTATTCCGGAATGAGAGAAATGTTTAATTTTATCATATTACCCGGAGAAGACAGAAGAAACTAACCAACTTTTATGAAGCTTTACTTGTTTTTTTCTCAGCTTTTGACTTTTGGTTTGTAAACTGTTCAATAAACACATACAAATTTTCATTATCCAAAAGTTTATCAATAACGGATTTTTTTATGATTTAACGGGCTGTCATTAATAATATGAACGATTTGATTAATTTTAAACCCGAGCATTTTAATATTTTCATCATTTTTGATGATTTTCTCCTCGTGTTTTTCTTTCAAGTCAGAAATTTCATCATTTAATTTATCCGATAAGTCACTGATGTCATTTTTAAGCACTATCATATCCTGAAAATCGGGAATACCTATCACTTTTTCCGCAAAAGCGTATAAATATTTTGTTACAGAAACCATTTCGGATTGAAGTTTATGAACATCTTCATATATATCATTCAGTTGCATTCTAAAAAAAGATAATTCTTCAAAATATTCTTCCGTAATATTTTTAGCTAGTTCACTCTGTTCCCCTTTTTCTCTTTTTCTGTGTGCTTTTACCCTGCACGAAGGGCTGCAATACATACCTTTATCATTTTTTGCCGTAAATTCTTTACCGCAAACCACACATTTTTTTGAAATACTCATAGTTTTAAGTTCTAAAAATTACAAATAATTACATCATCGTAAATAATAATTACGAACAGTTAACAAATCGTTATAGAAGAATTACTAATTATTAACAAATTGTAACAAATATAAGGTTGAAATGCATTTTCTATAAGAATGGCGGGTTGATTACAGTGAATTTGCAGGTTTTACACTAAAATACAAACTTATTTCTTGTATTTTTGTAATAAAGTAAGGGGTGTTTGAGCTAAATCTTGTAACAAAGTCAGGGCAGTTTACAGTTAATCATTTTCAAAGATTACAATATTTCGGCAATAAATTTATTTTGCTGCCTAAATATACAACATTAATAAACCTGAGATGAGATAAAGCTAATCAGAAAAAATATCATCAATATTTTCAGGAAAGATTGTTTCTAATTCTTTTAGAGATAATCTTTTTTCAAAGAAATCTTTTGCATAATACTTTTCAATAATAATTTGGTCAGTATTATTTATACCTAATCTATTTTGAACAAATTCTATTTTTTGACTTTTTGAGATATTTAATATTTTCCTGTCCTTATCTTGCTTTAATGCTTGTGATAATAAACCATTGATATGCTCATCCCCAAAACCATAGCCGATTACAATGATTAACTTTGATTTCAATGTGTAATACCTAAATTCTGAAAATAAAAACAGAAAAGGATCAATATATTGCAATTTGTAAGCTGTACCAAAGATTAAATTAGGCTTCTTGACTGTTCCGTCAGAATAAGTAACTTCTCCTGTTTCTTTATTTCTCTCCCAATCAATAGAACCGTGTAGTTTATACAAAAAAACATCAGGCTCATTCTCTTTTTCAAATTCATTCAGAAGTTTATAGTCCCATTTCATATCATTGTTAAATCCTCTTTCTACATTAAAATCTTTGTTTTTCAGAACTGTCTCCACACACAAATCATAGTTTAGTGTAAAAATTCTGAATGGGGCATATTCTAATCTAAAATCTTTTAACTTTTTAAAATAATCAGCTTTACGTTTATTTGTTAAATTAACCCAAGTTTTTAATTCATCCAATATTTTTTCTTGAAACTCTTTTATTTTAACAAAGTCATTATCTTTTAAAATTTCATTAAATCGAATGTTCCATGAACCGATAAAAGGATATAAAGGGTGTTCTTCTTTTTTAATTAATTCATTTAAGACATTAAACAGTCTTTCTATATTGAAATTGTTGTCTGTTTTCCCTTGAATACCGTCTGCATAAAGTATTGCACTTCTTACCAAATAATATAGCTTCTTATAATCTGACCAATCATTTCTTATCAATTCTTCAACTTTATCTATCATCTCTGATGATACGGGAATATCAGCTTCTTTACTAACACCTGCACCAAATAAAAATATTATATCTTCTGTTTTAAATGCCATAATTTATGTATTACAAAAACCAAGGAGGTAAATTTTCAAATTCAACTTTATCAAGATTATATTTATTAAAAAATTTAATAAACTTTGAAATTATTTTCGGATAAAACATCGAAATCGGAATTGCCTTAGCATTAAATCCTCTCCAATTTGCACCGGTCAAATTTAAAACATCTTGTAAATATGATGCAGTATTAATATCCTCTAATTCTTTATTTATATAATAGAAGTTTACATACAAAGGATTTGCATAATGTTTATTTGCTTTTTTATTATTGTAATTTAATCCTTCTGTCCAAACTAAATAATCATTATGTGATAATTGAATAAATGAACTTTCGTATGGGATTAAAGAATTATGTTCCGGGTTATATCCGAAATATTTACTATTATCATTTATTTTTAAAACAACTACCTCAATTTCATTTCTGACTTCTTCTGCCGCATTTTTTATTTTGGCTATTTCTTTGTGTTTGATTTTATAGGGTATATGAATTGTAATTTTATTATACTTTGCTTGATATAACAATAATATTTCTTTTATCTTTTTACTTAATTCTTCAAGATAACTTTCTTCATCTTTATTTTCGGCTAACACATTCATTGATTTATACTCACCGCTCGAATCCATCAAAACAGAATACGAAAAATATTTTGTTATATATTTTTTCCCTGTTTCATCTTCTGACACATCATGTGCTTGACCAATACCGATAATCAAACAATTGTCGTTACTTGGTTTCATCCTCCAAGGTATTCCGCCAAGCTTAGCAAACATTTGCAAAGCTAAACTTGAAACAGACCATTTTAATTTGGTTTCATCTTTTAAGGTTTCAATGTGAATACCCTGAGTTACAATATTATTTCCTAACAAAATATTTTTAACAGAATAATAATATTCCTCTTCTGCTTCCGGAAAAATAAAAACAGCAATTTTATTGTTACTATCCTCTTTTAGCTTTTCATTAACTTTATTAATATCCTCTTTCGTAAAGTTTTCAATAATGATGTGATTAATATTCAAACTTTCTTTTGAAGTGTCAAAATCAACACCAAACATTTTTTTCATACCCTCAAAAGTACGGTATTGTGTTCCTCGCAATGCTTTTACCAAATCCCTTGCATAATCAATATGTATTTTTTTAAAAATAAAGTAAAATTGCGGTTTTGCTTGTAACTTCTCAAAAGGCCCTTTGTTTTTTATTCCCATAAATTGAGAAGGAGATGTATTTTCATTATTTACACGATATACTTTTGTTTCTAATGTTTTCGCATTAAAAACTTTTAACTTATCTGATATATCTACTGAATCATTTAATTGATTAATTTCAGACAGAACATTTTTTATAAAAGATTTGACAAAATCAAATTTATCTGAATGGTAGTTATTATTTACACGATAAGAACTATTTAAACTTAAAGATAATTTTTGCACTTCTTTATCAAAAGGAACATCTTTATCTTTTATAAAGTCAAAATCAATTAAAAAACCAAACTCTTTTTCGGTTTTTAAATAATAGGGTTCTAACCAAATAGTTTGTTTTCCTGTCTTATATTCTTTTACAATAAAGAAAATTCTTTTTGAATAAAAATTCTCTGCAATTTTTCCAATTTTTATTATATCATTCTTTTTTTCTTTTATTTGTTTAAGTTCCCAAAACAAGTACAATTCCGTTAAATATGGATTTGTATCACTTTTACAAATAAATTCTTCATATCCGTCTGTATTATCAAACGTAACCCAGTAATGTTGCCAGTCTGCATCAAGATGATCGTCAAGAGGTAATTTATATCCATTTATAGCTTCATCCGGTCTTTTTTCATTACCGTTACTTAGTTTTCGATAAATTAAAAAATCGAAATTTTGATTTTCAATTGGCAGAAAATTTAATGCAATCTTGTTATTCATATTATAAGTTTTAAGCATTACGCAAATAGTATAAAATATATTAAATTATACCCAACTCTTTAAGTATATCCTTTTTAAATTTGCTAAAAGGTCTTTTAATAAAATCTACTTCTAAAAGCTCCGTCCCAAATGCTAAACGATATAGTTCCTGTTTAGAAACAACTATGTCTTTAAGTAAATTAAAATTAAGAATATTTAAGTATCTATCTGAAAATGACTGCCTTATTTTAAGCATATCATAAAGTAAGTCTGTATGAACATTGTAGACTTCTTGTATGGCAAACTCCTCCAATGTTTTTTCTGTTTTTGTACAACTTTTAGCTGAAACTAATATTGCTAATCCATCTTTCGAGTCTATATCATATTTATATGTAAAATTAACTTTGCTAATTGTATTGTTAATATAAGGATGAATATGAGTTTCAAGGGTAAATGATGAAGAATGTTTTATACTTGAATTGCAAGTAGAACAACTTGGTATCAAATTGAAAAAAGAAAGTGCTAATAATGGATTTTCGCCTTTATCAAAGTAGTGATCAAATTGTGCTCGTGAAATTTTCCTTTTTTCTCTTGTTATAATTGTATTAGTATAATTTCTATTGCAATATACACAAGTGTTAATACCTAGATTATCAGCTAAATGATATGCATTATATCTTTCCTTAGTTTTAACCGTAAACCAGTTATCATACTTAAATACATATTTAACAGCTATTTCAAAATCCTTTGACATTGAAATAAATGGTAATATTTGTTGGTTTAAATCATACAGACGTAAAGGGTTTCCTATAAGCAAATCATCTAAATTTGAAATAATATGTAAATCAAAGAGCCTTTTAGCTATATTATTATCAATATCCTTAATTTTTGAGATATTATCTATTCTAACATAAAGAAGATTAAGCATTTCTTTATAAAAATTACGCTTTGCTTTAATTATTTTAATGCTATTTGGGTTAATATGAAACATACTATTCTAATTTCTTCTTTATTTGTTCTAACTGTTTTATTTGCTCTTCAACAACTGTTAATTGAATGTTAGTTTCCATCTTATTATCATACATTTCAGCCAGCTTCCTTTGAACAATTGGTTCATCAATTATACGAATAAGTTTCTTCTGATATTCAGAGTTATTTTTATTGTCTTTATTATTTAACCATGCAATTAGCTCTTTTATTTTTATTTTTGAAAACTCACCTATAAACCCATCAGATAAAAAGAAACCGTCAGCCAATATATCATGAATATTGGCACCAAAGGAATTTGCTTTACCCAAGAAAGGGACACCATCTTTTAATCTAAGTATATTTACAGAAGGAATATCAGAAAGTATGAAAGGAGAATGTGTTGAAAATAATATATTAATCCCCTTTATTTTTGGAATATCCAAGTTACCTATACCCCTTAGTAATTCATAAGTAAGTCTTTGTTGAAATTCAGGATGAAAATACAATTCTATTTCATCAAGCATTATATTGATTCTTGAATATTTAATTTTACCATTGTCAGAAGTTCTAAAAACAGAATTAATATTATTTAAATGATATAGGACAGTATGAAGTGTATGAATAAATTGAAGTTCACCAGAACTCAATTGTTGGATATTTGATTCAGAGTTCTTTGATTCATCATACTTTATTAATAATGTTGGTTTTACAAAAGCCCCGGGTATTAATTCTATAATTTCTTTTATTTCATTTCTATTATTATTAAGACCAGATAAAATTTTACTTTTAAAAGTATTCATAGTCAAAGATAAATCATACTTTAACTTATTGGAATTAATATCACTCTTAACAATATTCCATTTAATATTGAAGAAATACTCTTCTTTAATTGTATATAAAGCTTGTTTTAGCTTAAGAGTTATATGACTTCCATCCTCTTTAAGTTTTGTAATTAAATCAGATATTTTTGAAAGTTGAGGTATTGGCCTGTCTTCTTTTTCCACAGAGTAAAACCTATCATTATATTCCGGATACTTGTAACATATTTTATAAACCTTATTTATTACATACTTTACAAATAAGTATAGTATTACATTATCTTTAATTTCTGTATTAGATTCTTTGAAGATATGTTTTGTAAGGTCTTTTGATAAATCATCTTTCAAGATATTTTCAAGTAATACTATTTGCTGATTACTTAATTTATACCCTATTAATTTATCGGAAATTTTATTATAAAATCTTATTACAGATTCATTATGATCAGTTTCAAATAAATCAAACACATTCTTTGCTGCGACATTTTGAATTGTATCTAATTTTTCAGGATAAATATTAAAGTTAAGTTTATTAATAATTTTCCCTTCTAATATTTCTGACAGTTGCTTATCTATTGTAAGGTTTGCTAATACTCTTGATTGTGCAAGATGGGCTTCTGAATTGACATCAATATTCCCTTCATTCCTAAAAGGATTTATAACAATCGGAGTTTGATAACCATCATTTTTGTGAAATAATGATTTTATCCAAATATTATCTTTGTCATTCAAACCATAAATGGAATAATTTACTACAAGTGAATAATAAAAATTATTAAAATTAAAATCTTCATGCACCCATTTATTAATCTCTAACATAAAATGTTCATACCCTTCATTTTCATTTTTTATTAGATAAATTTCTCCATTAATTGAGTAGTATATTTCAACTTTGGTATTATTAATAATTGAATAAATATCTTTTAGATTATCAGAAAATAGATGATTACTAGTCTCATTTCCTTCAATAGATGGTTTTTTTATTAATTTTTTTAAAGTAATAACATCTTTTATTATTCCTTTTTTTACAGCTATTGAATAACAAAAAGCAAAAAGCAATTCAAACAAACTACTTTTACCACTTCCATTTTTTCCAACAACTGCTGAAATATTAATGTTTATATCATTTAGGTTGTATAAATCATCAGGAATTGTCGATGTATATTCTATCTTTTTAATATCAGAGTGAATATCATTTTCATCATGTCTTATAAACTTATAATCTTGATAAAATTGATAAATTTCTCCTTCTTTTAAAACTTTTATAAGCTTTCTGTCACAACCCCTTAAAGGCCTTATTGCTATTAATTTAAATTCTTCCATATTTTTTATTCTTTTTTCCCATACCTAAGCTCCCCCTCCGCAGCAATTCTCAAATCAAAATCTTTACTATATTCTGCTGCTTCATTAACAGTTACTTGCCCGTTCATAAGCATTGGCAATAGCCAATCCCTTAACTCGGTGAGTTGTTGGTTTTCTAATAAATTCTTTTGTTTTTTAGCGTGAATTGGTTTTGCAAAATCGTAGTATCTTTTAACTATATCTGCTTTTGGATAAACCTCTTTTTGATTGGTTACAAAACTTTCAAAAAGCAAATTCTTAATTCCGCTTGTTTTTCCTTCCCATCCGAACAAAACCCCATTATCATATAATCTATTCCATTGATAAACAAAATTGAATAAATATTTTTCTTTTTTTAATGTTACAACTTTGCAGAAATTTGAACAGATTAAAGGATTTTCAAAACGTTCTAATGTTTCTTCTGTAATAAATGCCAAACGACCTGTTGATTGAGTTGGACTACCACCCGAAATCTCAATTATTAAATCATGATTTTCTAAAATTTTATGCGAGTTCTTTTCTAAGATGAAACGAGTTGGTGAATTTATCTCACCTTTACCGTTTAATCCATTTAAATCTGTACCTCTTACGCAAGACACTTTTTGTGTATAATTTCCTTGTTCTGTTTCTTTTCCCCAATCTCCGCTTTTATCATTATTTATCCATTCATCAATAGTTTTCACCTCCCAACCCTCAGGAATATCCCGTTTCAGTTCCTCATTATAAACCATTTTACCGCCGGTGCTTTTGTATGGTTTACCTTGCTTGTTGGGAAAATCAAACTGCACAAACCAATAATCGTAAAGCGTTTTTGCCATTGCTTCCAATTCTTGGTTTATTTTGGTGTTTAGCTCTATTTTGGCATCTATGGTTGAGAGAACTTTGGCTATTTTTTGCTGGGTAGGGAGATCTTTTATTATAATTTCAATTTCACCAAAATTTTTTAAAATTATCCTTGGCAAGGCACTACCTGAAACATATTTTTTGACAACTTCCTTTTTTACTGACTTTGAATGTAAATAGTATTTAAGATATTGTGGAAATATTTTTTTTAAGTCAGGTCTTAAAATACCAATTGAGGATAGTATTGCTTGTTCAATCTCTTCTCTAATGACAAACACATGCTTTAAGTAACTCCCATCCTTTGCTATTAATATGTCGTTAAGTTTTGGTTTACAATCTGCTTTTTTTAACTTTTCATATTCTTCTTTTGATATATATTTACAAGCTTCATAAGAAAAATTTGAGTAATTCATATCTTTTACAGAAAGCATAGGGAAGCCTTTATTTGTGTCAGGTGGACTGTAATGTGAGCCATCTGTTATTTTGATACATAGAGAATTTAATTTTTCCATTTTATTCATCTTTCCCCTCCTTTAATTGTTTCATAATTTCTTTATCGAAGTCACTTTCAAAAAGTCGGTCTTGCACAATTCTGTATTTTTCAAATTCATTATTGTGTAGCACGTTTAGAATTTACACGATAACTGACAGAAATAATTGCATCAAGATTATAAAAATCTATATTCCTTGAAACTTGCCTTTTACCTTCGGTTTGAACTATCAGGAATTTCCTGATAATTGGATTCTTTTCAAGTTCGTTACTTTTATATATGTTTTTAGATGTTCATTAATTGTAGCAACATTAACATTATAAAGCTCTGCCATTAATTTTTGGCTTAACCAAACCGTTTCGTCTTCATATCGAGCCTCGATGCTTTCTTCTTGATTTTGAGAAGTAAAAATCAAAAATTCGGCTGTGCTGTTTCGTATTAATTTAGTATTCTTATTTTTCATATTTCAACACTCTCAAATTGCTACTATTAATTTGAATATATAATCACCAAATTTAGTTCTTATTTCCTCTTCCGAAATAATTTCATATTCATAAGCATTTTTTAATAAGGCTGCAATAATTGTTTCTTTATTTAAATCTAGCTCTAATAAAGTTTTACTTTGTTTTTTTAGTTTAGATATAGATATATAGTCCTTTTTTTCGTCAAGTGCGGAAATTTTCTTTTCAATAAACAGAACAGTTTCATTTATTCTAAAATTTGTTAGTTTGTCTATTCTCTCTTTATCATATGCATTATGAAACATCAATAAATGATTCGGGTAATTTTCATTAAACAGAGATAACCACAATTCATTCGTTTGGTATGCTGAAAACGAAATTGCAATAGGATTGTGTTGATATCCTCCCTCATTTCCATTACCGTCTTTATCTGCAAAGAAATGAAGCTCATCAGTGTTTTTTGGTATCGGAATATCTTCGTATCCATTTTCATTCAAAAATACTATTAGTTTATTATATGCGTCTTCTATTGTATCTCCGGCAAATCCGGTTTTAAATACCCAACCATCACTTTCACCATCTCCTTTTTTAGGAAAATTAAATCTTATTTTTTTATTTTTCATAGCCCAATCCTTTTAAATTATTTTGAATTTCAGTTTCCAAAGTTTTCCCTTCTGCAAAAAGCTTGTTTAGATTATCTTCAAAACCTTTCATTTTGGCCTCAAACTCATCGTGGGTAATATTCAATTTTTACTTCAAAATATTGTCCGGCACTTAATGAGTAATTTTTTGTTGCAATATCATCATAAGAAACAACTACGGATAAATCATCAACAGCTTTTTTATTATTGAAAGTATCAATTATTTTTTGCTCTTCTTCGTTACTTAAAACTGTTTTTTGATTTTTACCGTCTTTTATTTTTTCTCCTAAATTTGAAGCATCAAGAAGCACAACTTTGCCTTCTGTATTATTTTTATCAATAAATAAAATTGAAACATTTGTTCCCGTAGTTGCAAATATATTACTCGGCATGGATACAACACCTGCAAGCATTTTATTGTCCACTAATTTTTGCCTTATTTTTTTATCTATACCTGTTTGTGCAGTTATAAAACCCGTTGGAACGACAACGGCAGCTTTACCTTTTGTTGTAAGTGAAAAAATAATATGTTGCAAAAACATAGAATAAATTGCCATTTTATCTTTGGCTTTTTTAGGAACATTCGGAATACCTGCAAAAAAACGGTCGTTGTTTTCTTTTGTATCTAAATCGTCTCTGAAATCGGAAAAATCCAATTTAAAGGGCGGATTGGAAACAATATAGTCGAACTTCATAAGTTGCTTTCCTTCTTTATGATAAGGCGATAAAATTGTGTTACCCTGTATAATATTTTGAATGGAATGCACCAAATTGTTTAATATCAAATTTAAACGCAATAAACTTGATGATTTTTGCGAAATATCTTGTGAGTAAATCGTACATTTATCTTCACCGATTGCATGTGCAATATTCATCAGTAAAGTTCCCGAACCTGCCGAGGGGTCGTAACAACTTACATTTTGCACATCTCCGTTTACAAGAATGGCAGCCATTATTTTAGCCACAGCATGAGGTGTGTAATACTCGGCATATTTTCCGCCTCCGTCTTTATTATAATCTTTTATAAGGTATTCAAAAATGGTAGCGTAAAAATCATATTTCTGTGAAAATATATTTTCAAAACTAAAATCAACAAGTTTGTTAATCAGAGCTTTTGCAAAAGCATCACGTTTTGAACTGTCGGTTATAAACTGACTTAATTCATCAAACAAAATAATTTTTGAACCGCCTTCTGTTTTAACCGAAAAAGTATCATTATTGGTAATGGCAATATCACGCAAAGTATCATCAAATAATTTTGAAAAATCAGTTTCGTTTTGTCTGCCGAACAAATGAGAAATAAAATGATGCGGTTTTAATTTTGCTGTATCAGCTCCGAGTTGAAGCAATAACATTTCATAATCATCTTCTGAATATTCATTCAAAGCTTGCTCCCACTTTTCAGCATTTTTTATTTTTTTATCAATCTTTTTAATTTCATAAGCAAACTTATCATTCATAAATTTGTACAGGAAAACTTGTGTAATAATTTTAAATTCGTTTCCGTCGTTTCCTAAACCGTAAGAGGCACAAATACCTTTCAGGTTATCAATAAGTTCTTTTGTTTTTATTTGAAAATCTGTTGTTGTCATACTGCTATTCCGTAAAATTCATTCATATATTCTTTTACAACTAAATTATTGATGTATTTTGATGACTCAGCATCTAACTTAATCTTATTTTTAGTTGCAAATTGATTAATAACTAATTTCATCATCATATCATTAAAATAACTTTCATTATTCAGCAATCTGTTATTTTGCAATACTTGCAGGTCTGCATCCGCCTTTACAGCTTGCAGTGCTTCAAACAGTTTACTTTCTTTTTCTGAAATTTTATTGTGTTCCATTATTCGTTTATGAATTCTGGCATATTTTTTATCGCTTTTATATTTTTCTTTCAATAAATTATTTCTGCGGTTTAATTCAGTTACTTCATCAAATATCTTCCTTAATGCACCGATATTTTTGTTCATAGCTTCCTGCGAAACTTCATCTAAATTCTTTTTGTCAAATAACCTTTTCAGCTCATCATAAAGGGAAACAAATTCAGCATCTTTTTTATCAAAATTATTTGCCAAAGCTTCCCGTGTTTTGCGAAGTGTATTTTTCAACTTATCGGCAATTACTAATTCTTCTTCCGAAATTTTTGTGAAAAGAAATAATATATTTTCTAATGCAATATTTAATAAATTTGTTGTGTTTGAACTATTTTTTGTATTGAGTAATGCTAAATGATTTTCAGCTTCTCTGTATAAAATTGTAAGTTTTTTAAAGTCTACTTTTTCCAAAAGGTCATAATGTCCGAAAAGTCGAATTAAATTATACAAGTTCTTTGCATTAGCCAACACTTTCTTTATTTCCAACATCTTTTCCCTATCCTGAATTTGACTTATCTGCTGTTGAAATATTTCTGCATTTTCAGTGTTATAATAAAAAAGAAGTTCTTTTATCTCACTTATTTCCTTTTCAATTTCTTCTTTTGATTTAAACAAGTCGGTATAATGTTGCATTTCATCGCCTAACTCCAATTGAAGCTCTTCAAAATAGGCTTTATTTGTTGCATCAAACTCCTTGCTTATATCTGCAAAATCAACGACATATCCATACCTGAATTCTTTATAGGTTCTGTTTACACGAGTTAATGCCTGTAATAAATTATGACGTTTTATAATTCGTCCTAAATATATATTTTTCAGTCGCGGAGAATCAAATCCGGTTAAAAGCATATTATAAACAAATAGGAAGTCAATTTTTCCTGCTTTAAAATCCTCAACTTGTTGTTTTCGCTCTTCTTTTGTTCCAATATCGTGCAGGATTAATGCTGATGTTTTTACTCTGTATAATTCTTTTTGTTTTGAATTATAACTGATTTTAGGTTCAGCTGCTATATTATAATCAAGAGATTCAGTTTTATTTTCAGAATATTGTTCATTAAATATTTTAAACATCATTTTAGCCTGTTCCGAACTGTCGCAAATAATCATTCCTCCGATTGAACCGTCAGTAAATGTTTCTCTGCTTTTCTCAAAATCATCAACAATATATTTGAGCATCGGTTCAACAAATCTAGGGTGAGAATAAATCTGTTTTTTATCGGCATCTCCTTTTAAAATCTTAATATCTTTTAAAATTTTCTCTAATCCGATTTTGTAATTTGTTTCAATTTCTTCACGAATAAGTCGTAAAGTATAACCGTCAGCAATTGATGCATTGTAATAATATTTATGAATGTAATTTCCGAAAAGATGTTTTGAATAGTAATCTTTGCTGATTAATGGTGTACCTGTTAAACCTATTTTTATAGAATTTTTATCAGATTCCGTTAAATTTGCCAGAAAACTGCCTTTCGGATTATAACTTCTGTGAACCTCGTCTAAAAAATATATTCTTTGAATATCAATATCGTAGTCTTTTTGATTAACAACATTAGAATCTTCACTGAATTTTTGAATATTGACAACCGTAATTTCTTGCTTACCCGAAAGATTATGAATTGCACTTGTGTTTTTTATATCTTTAATAAATTCTTGTCTTGAATTTACCGTATGAACCTTTAAACCGCGACTTGAAAACTCTCTTTTCGCTTGAATCAACAAATCTAATCTGTCAACAATAAAATAAAATTTAGGAATAACTTTCTTTTTCTGAAAATAATCGGTTAAAAATTTAACATTATAAAATGCAAGTGCCGTTTTTCCGCTGCCTTGTGTATGCCAAATAATACCTTTACTGATATGATCATCCAATTTTCGCTCAATTGCTTTTGTTGCAAACATTTGAGGATAACGCATGATGTGTTTTTGCATTCCGGATGTTTCTTTCACATAAGCAATTGCATATTTTAATATAAATGCCAAACGTTCTTTGCTTAAAAGAGATGTAGAAACTCGATTAGTAGGTGTATCAGGGGATTTATTTGTAATAAATTCAGGAGAATGTTTAATTGCAGTCAAATTATTATCTTTCAATATAAAATCTTCTGCAACATCATCTTCGTCTGATAACAATGCTTTTAAATCTAATTTTTCCTCTTCTCTGAAATAATTAAATATCGGTTTATTATATGAAGGTGAAGCATAAAAAGCACCTTGCAAAGGTTCAATATCTTCATTGTCGTATTCCATATTGTTTGAGAAAATCATTAATTGTGTGATATTCACAAACTTTCTGAACTTTTTGTTTTGAAAACGTGTATTAATTCTGTCTCTCTCGGCTAAAATTCCGTCTCTGTTATTAGGCTTTTTCACTTCAATAAAAACAAGCGGCATTCCGTTTACCAAAAGAATAATATCAGGTCTGAATTCTTCATCTCCGTTTTTATATGTTAGTTCAGTTACAACATGAAAAGAATTATTATCAAAATTTTCAAAATCTATCAGTTTTGTTCCGGAATTTGCCACAAGCTGTTCGTAAAAAGCTTCACCCAAGTCTTCATTATCCAGCAACAATGAAACATCTTCAAGCAAACGGTCAACTTCATCTGCTTCAACATCTTCGTTTATTTTTAAAATACTCTCTTTAAAAATATCAGTAAAAATATTAGTATCCTCTTCTCTCTTTGCACCTTTCAATGATATATATTTATACCCAAGCCGTGTAAGATGTAATATTGACGGTATTTTTACTCTTGTATCTTCGGTGTGTTTCATAATATCTTATTTATACATCTGTTCAAGTCTTCTCAATATTTTATTCATTCTGTTTTTATATTTTAAAAATTCTTTTCGTGTAACAACCCAATTTTCAAAATTTTCATCACCCGGATGTGAAATTGTGTTATTATTCCGTCTGTCAAAAAAAGATATAACAAATCTGTTGTCACTTAATGATATTTTTTTTGACTGTAAAAAATCTTTAACATTTTCTCTATTATAGTATTTCATTTTATTTTTAAACTTATTGTCCCTAATATAACAATAAAAGTGAAAAGCATTTAAAATATGATTAAAAGCTAAATTATAATTATTAGACTTTTCTGCAAGAATTGATTTTTTAATTTGTTGGATAAGAGTTGGATTTTTTATTAAGAATTCGTCTTTAATCGGAAAATCACTATTGCTTAAATATTCCTTCTTTAAAGATGTTGGAGCTGATACTAGTCTTTTAATAAGTGAAAAATATCTACTTCTATTATCATCTTTTTCTAGAATTTTTTTATCAAGATTATTCGTATATGAATCTAAGAAAATTGTTCTTTCAAGCAAATACATAAATTGTGCACTTTTTTTACTTTTGTAAAAATTTCGATTAAGATATTTAATTAATGAATTAAATCCGTCTTTTGAATTATCTGTAATAAATAATATAGTTTTTATACTATGTAAAGTCAGGATAGGGTTAAAATCTTTAAAAATCTCTTTTAATTGTTTTTCGTGTTTATTTGATTTAATTAAATTCATTAGAGATTTTGAAAAGATTTCTTTTAATAATAAATCTTTTTCATTCTCTATTTTCGCTGTACCTTTTTCCGAAAATTCATTTTTTAACTCTTTAAGAATATTTAAAATACTTTTCAACTTTTTGTTAAGATTCGGAGTTGACATATTCTCATTCTCTGAAAACGATATAAACTTACTCTCTTTTAAAAATTCTTGCTCATCTTTATTTTGTGACAATACCCACTGTCTAGATTTTAATGGGTTTATAGTTAATTTAAGTTCTGTTGCTAGGAATGTTGAAATTTTATCCCCTAATTGATAAAGTAATTCCCCAATTTTATCTTTTGCTTTATTTCTTGAGAATTTTATTAAAATAAAAAAGTCATCAACATATCTATGATAAGAAAATATTAATGATTGTTTTTTTAGTTCCTCTATAATAAAATCATCAAGTCTGACTAACATCATATCACTCAAAAAATTAGAGATAATATTCTGAGATGACAAAGGAATTCCACGATTACTCTCTTTTAAAAAGAATAAAAAGTCTTGTATCGATTCTTTCGTATTATTATCAAAGTTATTTTTTTTAACATCTTTGGGGTACGCAAACTCTTCAACTGAACTTAGTAATGTAGTATGATTAATACTATTATAAAAGCTTTGAATATCTAGTTTCAATATTCCTAATTTTGATCCTTTTCTGTTTTCTTTTACATATTTTTTAATCCCAAGGTTAAATTTTCGATAATAATCTCTATAATATATTTTGCTTTTGGGGGGGCTTTCAAAATTAATATCTCCTCCATAAGTTGTGTATACATTTCCAATCTTTTCCTTGTAACTATTTCTATCCTTTAATGAAAGATTTATAATTTCATAAATATAAAATCCTATTGCATAATATACCACAGTTGAATAAAAAGATAGAAAATCAAAATCTCTTACACCATTTAGACCTTTTGGTATTTGGTAGGTTTTATTATTAAAAGCTGTCAAATGATTATATAGTATATCATTCCGAACATAGTTATTATAAAAATTTTGAACATTAAATTTTGAATTATACTTTTCTTTTCTATAAAGTTCAAAATCTAGGCTTTTAAAACTGTATGAAGTTTGAGAAAGTTGAAAATTAATAAGTTCAAGTGCTTTTTTTACATGCACCTCTTTTAGAAAATATCCAAAATTATAATTTTTCACATTAATTGATACATTAGCCATATAACAATTATATTATTAAACTATACATTATTAAACCTGTTACTAACATAATCAGCAATTTCATTTATCGGTAATTCAGGAGATGAGTTACCACTTCTTAAATAAAACTTCTGAGTTTTTTTCCCGTTTTTATCTGTAACAGTTGTGTATATAGGTTTAAAGCCTTGTTTAACCTCAACAACACATATCTCAACATCATCAATAACAGGAAAGTTTATTATTAAATTATTAGATGCAAAATCAACTCCATATGCATGATTTACAAGATTTCTAAAATGTATCTCAAAACCGTCTTTCGTTCCGTTTTTTAAAGTATTATAATCATTAAAGAGACCAATTATGTTCATTTCATCTGTCACACCCATTATTAGTGTTCCTCCTTGTCCGTTACTGAATGCAGCAATAGTTTTTAAAATGACTTCTTCAAGTTTTTTATTTATTCTATGTTCCGTCATGTCATAACGAAGCGTAGTCTTAAATTCAACATGATGATTTTCTCCTTCGTTAATCATTTCTAATACATCCATGTTAACTTCTTCCTCCACAGTTTCAGTAATGCTGTCAAGAAATTTATTTAGTCCCTCGGCTAATATAACCCTTCTGTTTTCCAAAAATAGTTCAAAATTTTCAAGTTCCCATAACTCTTCATCTTCCGGAATACATTGTAAATTTAGAGACCCCGGAAATTTTTCTTTTACATCACTTAAATAACCAACAGCCAATTTTGCAGATTTTGTTCTGTTTGCTACTTGTGTTAAAACGGCTCTATTTGTAATCTCTTGTGCCAAAGCATATTTAACTCGATTATTTAGATTATATCCGTTAGCTTTTAAGACTGAGTAGGGAAATATGTGATCCCATTCCAAAGAATATTTCTTGCCCATATTCTTACGGATACTAATTCCTGTACTTAAACATACAGCATTTCTACTTTTAAACCAAAATTTCATTAATCCCCATAACGCATGACTAATACCAACACCAATAAATTCGTCTTTTGATATTTTTAGAGGTCTTTCCATTCCAATAAGGTTTAAAAGCCTGTCAAATGGATTTTCATCTTTTGCAACTATACCAATATCTTTATCTAATTTCTGAGGAAGTTGACTTACATATCTTTGTCTAATTTGAGAATAATAAAACCACTTAATAGCTTTCTTAATTTCTAATTGAGACATTTTCTCATTACCTTTATTGTAAGCATATACAATGATTGGGATAAAAGCATAAACAGAATTACCTTCTTTTGTATGGTCAATATAAGCTTGACTTTTCATTATATTAAAAACATAATCTAATGTGTCTTTTGACAGTTTTTCCCATACTTCTTTAATTGTTTCAAGATTATCAGAAGTATGAAGCTTCTCCATTTTAGAGCCTATGTTATGAATAACACCAAGTAATACATAAATAAGAAAGTCTAATTTAAAAACAAAACCATCTTTTTCCAACTCATTCAATTTCTGTTTAAATAATTCTCTTGCTTCCGGCCAATATCCGGATATTTGTGCTAATGCAAGTTCAGCATCAGTTAAATTAACTCCACTTGCATTAACAATATAAAAAATATCTATTGCTTCTTTAACTGTTGCTTTAACCGGAATTATTTGTTCTTGAAAATCCCTATCTTTTATTTTTTCAATCGCCCTAAAATTATCATCTATTCTATTTTCCCTTTCTCTTGAGATTCTTTCTCCTTCATTTTTTTCTTCAAGTTCCTCAACTATATCCCTATATCTAATTTTCCCTTGAAATACATCCGTGATATTAACCCATAAAGGATTTTTTTCCATAAGTGTTTTTCTGTAATATTCCAACTCAATTGTTTCTACATTTACATACAGGTTTCTTATGTCATTTTCAATTTCATTAGGAGTATAATATGGAGGAATTTCTCCCTTCATTAGCATATATAAAGTTGTAATACGTTGTTGACCATCCAAAATTAGTTTAACAGAACCTTGCTTTGGGTCATATTTGTAATCTCCTTTCAATTCTGGTGGGTTTCCTGTTTCCCATGTCAGCATTGTACCGGTAGGATAATCTTTTATCAATGAGTCTATAAGATCTTTTGCATGTTTTCTTTTCCAAACGTATTCTCTTTGGAATGCAGGAACGAACAACTGATTTTCATCAATTTTATCAAGAATTTGGCTAATTTTCATTTAAACTGCAATTAAAATAAATATTGCTTTCAAAAGTAATAAAGAAGAATCATTTTTCCTAATAGAGAGTAATTAATTTAATAATGTGTAACAAATTATTAAATTCGAAAGTTTTAATGTTTAATAAATTTGTTTTGTTTCACCATCTTTTAACTTAATAATTGGTTCTTTGAAAATATTTTTATACTTATTTCCTTCAAATGTATGAATCGGAACAATATTTTTCGGGTTTATCGAATCAACCATCTTTTTTAATGTTTTGGTATCTGCATGACCGCTTGTGTGAATTTTATGTATTGTGAATTTCCTTTTTGTTAAATAATCAATGAACTTTTTTGTTCCGGATTGTTTTAAATAGCCTTCCCACATTGAGTAAATGAGATTTCCGCCGTCAATTCCGGATATTCTCTCTAAATCTTTTTTCATTGACGGTCTGACAATCATTACAATTTTATCAAATTGCTTAGCTATTTCTTCTTTGGTGATTTTATAATTCTTGAATTGATACAGTATCTTTTCATGTCCTTCCTTCTTTAATCTTCTGCTTGTGAAGTATGAGAATATTACTTTTATATTTTTAAAACTGTCAGAAGGATAGGGGATTTTTGCAAATTTTGATAATTCTTTCAAAATTTTTGCAACATAAACATCAACAACAAATATTTTTTCGGTTTTGATACAAGCCTTATAAACTGAGGTTAATCTGTCAATGTTCTGACCGGATGTATAGATTAGGTTTGTTTTCTGCTGTTTGAAAATTTCAACTAATTCATCTTCAATTTCTTCTTCTGGTTTAAACGGTTTGTTACTTCTGCTGATAGATGTACCTTCAAGTAATAAATAATCAACATTTTGAGGGGCATTATGTGTAAACCATTTGAATGCACCTGCTTTTCTGCCGTGGCTGCGAAAATCACCGGAATAAAAAATTGATTTGCCGTTTGCTTCAACCAAAATGAATATGAATCAAATGCCGAATGGTCTGCCCAATATGGTGTTACTTTGAAATCTCCTATTTTGAATGTTTTTGATTTTTCAAAATAGTTTGTGTTTTTCAGCCGGATGTCTTGGGGTGTAAAAATATTATTCAGTTCTATTATTTTATGAGTTGCTTCTCCTAAATAATATTGTATATCTTCGTTTATAAAATTGGTTAATCCGTAATGGTCCTGATGCGGATGTGAAATAATAACACCGTCAATTATGTTTTTTGAATTATTATAAAGTCCTTCAATTTTAGGCAAAACACCTTCTTTAATTAATTCATCCGTATTTAATGATTTGTATTTGCTAAAATCAAATTGGGTGCCGTCATTCTCAACCAAAGGCATTCCGAAATCAAGTAAGATCCTTGTGTTTTTTGTCCAAACCTCTACACATGAACCGCCTATTTCTTTTGTTCCTCTGTGGATTTTAAAGTTCAACACAATCTTTTCTCCAAAGTGAATCTATTTTAATGGATTTTATATCTCCTTTTGAATAATATTTTGTTTTGTTTAAAGATGATTCAATCTTTTTAAGTCCTCTTTTTTTTTGATCATCGTCAAAACCAAAAATTAATAAAGTAACACTTTTACAAATTTTTTCTGGTTTAGGTATATTTTTGCCAAAAATATCGTTCAATATTTTAGTATACTTCCCATATTCTGCAATAATACTTGCTTTGTTTGTTGCGATTTGTTCTTGATAACGTTCAATTTGCTCAATTACATCAGGCTTTTTTGTTGAGCGAATTTCCTTATTAGAATAATGTTTAGCTTCTACAAATTGCAATTCTTTCGTTTTTGTGTTGAATAATAGAATATCAATTCTATCTTGTTTTTTATCATTTTTTAGTGATTTGAATGAAACTTCAATATCTAACACGACAATTTTACTATCAGACAAATATGAATATCTTTGATATAATTGAGAAACTCCTTTTGCTTCTAATCCAGAATAATTAGCACAATTCTCTTTAATCCTTTTATAATTATCTGCAAAATCAATATTTAATTTGTAAGAAGCTAAATCCTTTTCAGTTAAATAGTTATCCTTACCCTTTGTTATTACGGCAGCATATTTAATATGAGTTTGAAACCCATTTTTATCATATTTAAATAATCTGCCGCCTTTATGATAAAAATCTAAATAACCATTCCTAATTGTTAAAAAGATATCTTGATTTTTACAATCATCTCTCATAATAGATGAAAATAAATTTGTAGATGGGGATACATCCATTAAAGAAGGGATGTTTTTAAAATTTCTTTTAAAATTCATTTTGGAAGTTGTTTTTGTTTTACAGAAAATTAATTCTTTGGGATAAAAAATATAATTTATTGTATTATTATCAAATTCAATAAGTAAAATATGTTTTCTTATTGATAATTTTAATTGAGATTTAAGTGTTTCGTTAAAATAAACTTCATCTTTATTCCCGATTATAATTAATAAATCTTCCCGGTTAATTTTAGTTCTGTTTGTGTAAAAGTTTCTGCCTTGAGATTTAGGAAATAATGCAGGAATAATTGCTTCTGAACATTTATTATCAGTTGTAATATTTTCTAATACATCAATGATTTCTTTCTTTTTTAAGATTATATTATTACCTCTTAACTCAAAATATTTATCTTCGTGTTGAAGCTCTTTTGAATTACCGAAACCAAATATAAAAAGCCTGTATTTTCTGGCTCTGCTTGATTGGATTTTGGCAATGTCCTTTAACAAGGATTCAAAAAAATCAAATTTCCCTTTATGCCCATTTTGAATATAGAGAATTACATTGTTGTATTGACAATTTGTTTCGTGGCCTTCTGTTATTACTCCGGGATATCTGTTAAAATTTTCCCCAGAAGAAAAACAAGGAGCTTTGCTTATTATTTTTCTGATAAGATTTCTTGGTATTTTATATTCATCTCCCATACTTTTATGATTCTAATTCGTGTTCAATAGGATTACCCTCATAATTAGTCACGATACTTTCCCACGCTTTTTGCAAATATTCTTTTTCTTTAAGAGATGGTTCATAAACCCAAATCGCAGTTATACTTCCCTTGTAATCATATAAACTTTTAATTTTTTTATAAAAATCTTCATTATTATCAAGGTCAGCAAGAGCTTGAGCATAACCTAATACTCTGTGAATTCTTTGTATTCTCCAAAATTGATCTTCATCTGCTCTATCACCATCTATTTCAATATTGTCAGGGTATGCTAATATTTCTTCTTCCATATTTGTTTTTATTAATATACTGTTTGTGTAAAGGTACAAAATTTTCTCAAGATTTAGTCGGATAATAAAGAAATAAAGGATTAGATTTATCAAGTTTATTTACAGCGATATATAACAGTTGTCAATTAATTGTTATTACCTTCTTTCCCATTTCATCAATTATAAATTTTGTATTTTCAAAATCCTCAACTAATGCAAAACCGTTATAAAAAGGTTCAATTGAGGCATATCTGTCCGGATATAATTCATTAGTTTCAATATTCGGACGTATTTAACAGTTCTTTAAAATTCAGTTACATCAAAAACGTTTTTGAAATAATTATTCAAACTACAATTCATGCTTCTGTATCCTTTTAACGAATATAAGCCCGACGGCACTTAAGATTTTTTATAAAGGACAAATTAATGAGAACGAATGCAAAGTTGGTTTTGTCAGTGTTTAAATGATGAACGAAATGGATTGAATATTGAAATTAGGAACATAATAATAGTAAATAATTATTTTTTTGAACAAAAATTAATACTTTTGGAATAGATAAAATAATAACAATTTATTATGAAATATTTAAAAAGAATTATCCTTACACTTATTTTAATATACTTTATCGGAATTAACTATTATTCTTATTTAGAGATGAGAGAGGATAAACAAAAAGCTGTTAAAAAAGAAAGGCGAACATCTGAACAAGACTTATTTTCTCTGGCTGCGATGGGAGGTGCAATAGGAACAGAAATTGCAATGTACGACTTTCCGTCAGGATACTATAAACATAAAGTAAGTAAAGCATCTTGGCGTATTGGTATCCCGTCTTTAATCATAAATCATTTTTTTATTATAGCTCTTTTAATCTTTTTGGTTTTTAAATTTAAACCTTTTTTAAAAAACTTCCTTGTTATAAAAGATTCTTCAACAGGGAAATCGTTTTACCTCAAAATAGATAAAAAACAAAATCGTAAATTCATAATGGAAAGTCTGCCTGAAGATATTATTGTAAAAAATGAATTTCACATCATAAAATCTGCGAAGAACCCCTCTCTTAAGAAAATAAAATAATTATTTCTCTTTCCCCCGGGAGTTTTGTATTGTAAAGATACGATAATATATTATCATTAATAATAATATATTAATATTAACATGCATTTATAAAACCCTAATATCTTGATACAAATCTTATTATAATCATGGCATTTTGCTTGTTTTATTTACGGCAAAATAACATATAAATTCAAATGCCATGAAAAAAATCTTAAATTACAAATGCAGTTCTCATTTTGAAGAACAAATTCGAAAAAGAAGAATTGATCCGTTCCTGATATCACTGTGTTTAGTAAAGGGCGATATCGTAAAAGAACAAAAAAAGAAAAATAAATTTATCCTTACGAAAGGACAGATAGAAAAAGCAATAATGCAAGGATACATAAATGCTACCGACTGCAAAGGTTTAAAAAGTCTTGTCGTAATAACTCGAAGCAATATTCTGATAACAGCTTTCGGCAGATACGGTGATACGGGAATTTCTAACCTTTTAAGTTTATAAACCATGAAAAACCTGTTAATAATATCTTTCGACATACTTAAAAAGAACGAACCTCAAATATCTTACTCTGTTGCTTCATTGATCGGATACCTGAAATCAAAAACAGAATACAATAAACAATATTCTGTAAAGCATCTTAGTATAAATGTTGATAAAATTAAAGGACTAAATCCGGAACAAATTCAAAATACTTTTTTGGATACAATAAATTATAAAAGATATAACTTTATAGCAATTTCCGTATATGTTTGGTCTGCACAATATATTAATTCAACAATAAAGTTTCTTAAAAATAAAGGGTTTAACGGTAAAATAATTCTCGGAGGAAATGAAATTACATATTCTTCCGATAAAGAATTAAAAAATGATTTTCCGGATTCTGATATTTTCATAAAATCATATGCAGAAGAAGCTCTTTATAAAATACTTACCAGGCAGATAAATAAGCAACTTGTTTTTAATATAAATGTACCGGAAGAAAACTTAATCCCTTTATATAGTAAAAAAGTTATAGATATTAATGAGAATAATAAAATAAGATTTGAAACAAAAAGAGGATGCCTTTTTAATTGTTCTTTTTGTGCACATAAAGAAAAAAACAGCAGAAAAGTAAAAGAACTTAATTTCAACAGAGTAGTGAAAGAACTTAAATATTTGAATTCGCAAAACATTTCAAAAATAAATATTCTTGACCCTGTTTTCAATACAGGAAATTATATTGAAGTTTTAGAAGAAATGGTTAACATGAATTTTAAGCCGAAAGTTTCATTACAAGTAAGATTCGAATTAATAAAAGGTGAAAAAGGCAAACACTTTCTTGATTTATGTGAGAAATTAAATGTAATTCTTGAATTCGGATTACAAACTATTATTGAAGAAGAATATAAAATAATAAAAAGGAATAATAGTGAAGAAAGAATAAAAAAAGTATTAAAAGAATTGCAAAAAAGAAATATTGATTATGAAACAAGTCTGATATACGGCTTACCTAATCAAACCACAGAATCATTCATAACAAGCATAAACTTTTTAAAACAATACGGAAACGGAAAAATAACGGCTTTTCCTCTCATGCTTTTAAAAGGAACGGAACTTTACCATAATCAAAAAGAATGGGGTTTAAAGGAAAAGATTATCGGAGATTACAATTTACCTTACGTAGTAAGCGGAAATTCTTTTACGGAAGACGATTATAAAATAATGGAACAAATTGCAAACAAATTAAATTCAAATAATCATGAAACAATTAATACTTATTACAGGAGCTCCGGGAAGCGGAAAAACATCAACAGCAAAGAAAGCAGTCGAAAAGTTAGGTAATATAAATCATTATTCAATGGGTGAAATATTTAGGGAAGAAGTTAATATGAAAACAAAAACAGGCAAAAAAATTGAGATATTTCTAAACAAGGGCATCACAGTACCTATACAAATCGCACAAAAAGCAATAAAAAATGTAATTAATAATTCTAAAAATAACAATATTATTATTGACGGCTTCCCTCGTGATGAAGAACAACTAAGGTTTTTTAATATTTTTATAAAAAATCAAGATACTATAAATTTAAAAGGTCTGATAGAAATTAAAGTTGACAAAAAAAACGCAAAGGCAAGAATTTTAAATCGTAAAGGCAGAACAGATGATAATGAAAATATTTTTGAAGACAGAATGATGTATTATCTTAAATTTAGGAATGTAATTACAGAAACTTATAAAAAATTATAATATTGACGGAAATCAAGATTTTGAAAATGCAGTAACACAGTTAATATCTTTAATTCGTAATATTTTTAATTTGTAAATTATCTGACATGAATTGTTATTGTTTAATAAAGAGAAATGTCAGGAGTAAAGAAGAAAAACATTCAATAGCAAAAGTCGAAGATTTAATATATTACTTTTACGGCATAAAAGAAACTAAACTATCTTCAAAAAAAGCACTTACTTTCAAAACCTTTCCGGAACTTAAAGAATTAAATGCAATTTATAAAGTTTATGAAAACATAACAGAGGGAGTTGATTTTATAAAATATAAAACTACTAAGAAAAAAAAGATAAAGACAATACAAGAGCAAGCCGTATTAATATCAACTTCAAAAATTAAAAATATTCCGGAATTAATTGATATTTTAAACGATGATTATGTAGGAATTAATATTTTTGCTAAAAATGAAGAATAAAAGAAAACAAATATTACTGACTTGGGACGCTTTCAATAACGGTTTTGTTGTAACAGCTCAAACCGTTAAGCTGCTTTGGGAAAAATACAATATACAAATTAATGAAATATTTTATTTGCAAAGCCAATCTCTGCAAAAATCGAATCTTGCAGAAATTGATGTTTTTTGGGGTAATACAACTCGTTCTGAAGCATTAAAAAGCATTTCGGAAAATGAACGTAACAAAATCGGAGAAGAAAAATTAAGAAGCAGATTAAGAGATTGTTATGAAATTTCAGAAAACTTTAAACGAGAAACAAAAAATCTTCCTAAATTTAAGAATAAAAATGTCAACATAAACAATGTTACTGATTATCAGTCGATTTATGATAATCTTGCAGAATTAATAAAAAAAGAGTTTCACGGTAAAGATAATTTAGATTTACATATCAATGTTTCTCCCGGAACACCCCATATGCACGTTGTTTGGCTTATGCTGAATTCAGCAGGCTACTTGCCTGTAAATACTACATTGTGGTCAAGTCAATGGATTCGAGAAACAAAAAAAACCGTTATAAATAAAATTAAATTTAAACCAAAAACATTTTTAAGTGAGATTTTAAAATCAAAATATTTAAAAACTCATTTACCGGAAATAAATCCGAACGAAACAAAATCACAAAAAAGACAAGAAGCTGAAAAACGATTAGAATTATTCTCGCATATTCCAAATGTACCAATGTTGTTGCTTGGTGAGCGGGGAACAGGAAAATCAACCTATGCGAGAACTCTCGTTAAGCGATATCAAGAAGGAGGTTTGCCTTTTGTAGAATTAGCCTGTGGAACTTTTTCGGAAGAATTAATGCGAGATGAACTTTTCGGGCACGAAAAAGGAGCTTTTACAGGTGCAGACAAAGAAAAAAAAGGATTTTTAGCTAAATTCAACAAAGGCGGAATATTATTTCTTGATGAAATACATGATTTAACTAAGCCATTGCAAAGACAACTTATGCAAGTACTTCAAACAGGTGTCTATTATCCGATTGGTTCAATAAAACCTGTTAAAGCAATTTTCAGATTAATTACTGCAAGTAACCTTGCTTTTGAAGAATTAGCTAATAAACGGCTTGATGCGGATTTTCTTGACAGAATTGCTCGCTTTATTATTGAAATACCACCTTTGCGACATTGTAAAGAAGATTTAGAGTCATACTGGAGTAAAGTGTGGAAAGAAGTTGCCGACTTTGATAGCGCACCAAAAATAGTTTGGAATAAGGAATTATATGATTTTATTCAAAAACACTATTTGCCCGGAAATTTTAGAGATTTGCAAAAAATAGCATCATATATTATTGCTTATTTTTTAGATACAAAAAACAAAACGGAATCCGTAAGTCTTGCAATTCAAGAATATAAAAAATGGAGGCAAAAAACTGACACAGATAGTGAGAGAAGTTATTTTAAAAGGTTTAAAACATACAATGAAATTATTGCAGAATTCAATAAAGATTTAGTAAATTGGGCAATAAACGAATATGGTAATAAAAAGAAGACATCTGAAATATTAAATCGTTCAGAAAGTATGCTAACTAAAGATTTGAATCAAGACAGACTTAAATAATCAGTTATTTATAATTCAACTCTTTGTTTTGAATATATTATATTGAAAATTACTTTTTCTATATCAGATTAATAAGCTCATTTTTAATTAATTCATACGCATTATTTGCGTCATATTCTGTGTCCGGTCTGAGTAATGCATAAATATCACCGGTAAAATCAGGATCTTGCATTTTTAAATCCAAATTATTTAATATTTCTTTTTTAGAGGGTATTCTGTTCACGGAATAGTTCATATATTCTTTAAAAGCCAAAATTATTTTTTTCGAATCAGCACCTGAATTTTTTAAAGCATAATATAAATCAAACAAATCACGTCCTTTACTTCTTTGATAAAGAGCTCTTAATTTAGTTCCCAACAGTTCTTCAAGTTTGTATGTCTTAACTTTGCATTCTCCGGAATACCATCCGTTCTCAATCTTATTTTCTGCTTCTTGAAATCCGAAAACCGTAAAATGTTCTCTGCAATTAATTTCAATTTTTAAACGTAAATTTATCACCGGAGGAATTTCGGATTCAAATCTGTAAGTCACCGTATTCATATTTACATTTTGCTTAACTTTTCTTTTTGTACCCAAAAATTTCAGTTGTTCCCTGATTGCAACAAGAATCGGTTTTATGGGACCTTCTTTTATTTGAACAAGGTCAATATCTTCGGAATATCTGACCTGTGGGTTTAAGTATAATTTGTGCAGTGCAGTTCCTCCTCTGAATGCTAAATTTTCGTTTAGAAAAGGATCTGAGAAGATTTGAACTATTGCTCTTTCAATTACAAGATCTTGTTCAACCTGACTTTCTTCCGGCCAGGGAGAATTCTTTCTCCATTCTGTAATATATCTTTTCGGTATCATTAAAAAGCTGTATCAGTATTTATAATAAGATTCCATCGTTTATTAAATTCCCCTTCTCTGTTTTTGCGAGAAAGAGATAAAGGAACTTTAAAAGTCCTTTTTGATTTTAAAACTTCGTAAAGTGTTTCAGAAAGATTTTCTTCATTCAAATACTCAAGGATATATCCCAAACGCTGAATTACAGGTGCGGAGCATTCTCTCGCAATTTTTTTCATTTTTGATTTACTGACAGATTCACATAATTCTTCAATAATCGGAAATATTCTGTTAAAACCTCCGATTCTTTTGTGATAGCTTATAAGGTCAAAAATTGTAAGTTCGGGAGAAGAAATATTAACATAACCTGTTTCTGTTTTTTTCTGAATTAACCAATCCTCTTCCCATTCTGACTTAATAAAAAAGGACAGACTATGTTTTTTGTTTTTTATTTGTCTTATCGGGGGTTTTTGAATAATTATTTGTGATTCCATCGGTTGTTGGTGTGCTGCACCGTGAAGTGCCGCAGCTGAGAATAAGCCCAGATAATATTTTCTGCTTAGATGTTTCATTAAATCATCAATGAACAAAATAACGGGCAATGTTCCCAAATTTGAATACTGAGGCGTGATGACTAAATAAAACCCCTTTCTTAACTGAACAACTTTCCGTTTTGCTTTTATCCTGTGCAATTTTTGAAGTATTGCTTTTTCAGACAGATTGAAATTATCTTTTAATTCTTCCAACGAAAAAGCATATCTTCCTTCAGATATAACAGAATCTAAATATTCATTAATTCTTATGTTTTCCAATTGATGTGAATTTGTTTGCACAAAACTACGAAAAACGTAGTTAATTGCAAACAAATTCACAAGTTATTTTTTAATTACTTTAAGCTTTATTAATTTGCCCGGAAGAACTCATCCATTGCGTCATCAAGGTCTTTATTTACTATTTTTGCATAAACTTGTGTTGTTTTTATTGACGAATGACCTAATAATTTAGAGACATATTCAATTCTCATCCCCTTCTTTAATGCTCTGGTAGCAAACGTATGTCTGCTGGTGTGAAAATGTATTTTCTTATCTATTTCCGCCATTTCGGCAATTACTTTTAAATCTTTATTTGCATAAGCATTATGCGATGAAATTGCATTATGAAGTGCTTTTTCGGAATATTCAATATCATTTTTCAGAAAAGGAAATATGTAATGTTCTTTTACAATTTCTTGCTTTTTATATGATTCTATAATTTCTTTTGCTTTTTTCGGTAATTTTATTGAAACAGTATTTTGTGTTTTTTTGGTTGTGACAATAATTCTTTCTCCATCATAATCAGACCATTTTAATTGCAATATGTCAGAAATTCTTAATCCGCCTGCGTAAGTTGCAAATACATAAATATTCCTGTGATGATTTCTCCTTGAATTTTTATTTAATTCCAAATTCTCAATTTTTGCAATCTCTTTTTCGGTAAGAAATTCTTTTGTCGTTTTTTCTTGTTTTAATTTGTATTTTACAAAAGGATTTTTGTCAACAGCAAGCAAGTCTTCATTTATGGCATCGTTAACAACTTTCCTTATTACTTTCATATTGGAATAAATTGTATTTACCGAGTTTTTGAGTTTCTCAGCCAAATAGCTTTCATATCTTTTCAGAAAAGTATAATTAAGTTCATTAAAAGTTAAATCTTTTCCTCCGATATATTTGTTAAGTTTTGAATAAACAGCTTTAACTTTTTTGTAAAAGCTGAACTTACCGTTCTTCTCAAGTTCAACAACATATTCCTTAAAGTATTCTAAGAAACTTTGGGGATTAGTACCCATTAATGTTTCTTTTATACTTTTCGGACTTACATATTTTGAATTAGTCTCCAGTTCCAGTGCTATCCCTTCCGCTTCTGCAACTTTATGAGCCAGAAAATTATTCATTCTCTGGGAATTCGGGTGTGATTTCTTAACTCTTGACAGACTTTCGTTCCAATCTTTCGGCTTGATTTTCAGACCAAGAGAGACAAACTTTGTTTTTCTGTCTTTTATTACTCTGATATACAAGGGAGCTTCTCCTTGTTTATTAACCTTCTCTTTTTTTAGAATTATTCTTACTGTAGACATAAATTGTTACCTTTGTAAATTGCTGACACAAAGATAATAAAAAAATATTAATAGGTACAACAATTGGTACAACAAATTGCACTTTTCCTTGCATTCTTATGTTTTCGGTTTCTTTGAAGTAATTATATAATAAGCTGTTATACAAGCAAGAAGACGAAAAATGACGAAAAGCAATGCAATTAGAGGAGTTCCGCCGGGGTCACCAAGCAAAATTTCAAGATTTAGAAATCTTTAACAAAAAAGCTCAATTTTCCGGTAAAATTGGGCTTTTTTATATTTATGCAAGAAAATATTTTTAAAGGTTTACCAATTTTCAATTCAAAATATCATCCCCCCAAAAAAACTTTGAAAAATTAGATTTTTATATTTGGAATTGCCCTTCAATTATTGTTTAAGCCATTTTAATTGATTATTTTTTAAAACACTTATCCCTTTTGTGAAAGTTTTCATTTTTTTTGTATATTTGTCATATTCTAATCTAAAATAAAATTTATGCCACGCTTAAATCTTG
>JAADFW010000002.1 GCA_013152655.1 Chlorobiota bacterium | reverse complement strand
TTAATAATATGGCGTGGTGTGCGGAATTGTCCGTTTTTGCCGGCAGTAGCTATTTTAGAAAGCAGGTATTCGTATAAATCGCCTTTGGTATCACGGTCGTGCATGGGAATAGCCGAAAGCATGGTTACCACTTTTTCCAACAGGTTAGGAGTAGGAATCATAAAAGTAGCCCCTTTCATGTATTTTGAATAAGTGCTTCCGTTTTGTGCAGCCAGGTTTTTCATAAAGTCAAATACACCTTCGGGTTTGGTCATAAGCCGATACATAAGTTCAGCATCTTTATCCTTAAACCTGCTCCAGCGCAGTTCCTGTTCTAATTCATTAAAAATGGGTTCTTCAATTTCCTTTTTCAGTGTGTTGGCTTTAAGTTCTTTTGCGGTATGCAATTCGTCCAGCCTTTTAATAAAAAGCAGGTAAGTAATTTGTTCAATAACAGTTAGCGGGTTTGATATTCCCCCGGTCCAGAATGCATTCCATACCTGGTCAACTTTTGATCTTAATTCTCCTGTGAGCATATATTTATTGTTTATTTTTTATTGAACTATTTCTTATTGAACTATTTCTTATTGAACTATTTTTTATTGAACTATTTTTTATTTGTTAAGGAGCAATATCCATAATTCTTTTATATAACCTTGTTCTTCCAGCCAGTTTTCCGGCTCATCTTCGGTTTCCTGCATATCGTCTTCGTATTCCCAATAATTCACTTTTTGTCAAAAAACCTCCTTTGTTTTTGTTCTATCAAATTTAACATTAGTTCTGTAATTTTTTCTGATTCAGGCAACAAAATATCATTTACAGTTAAATTTGTCTCCGGGATATTATTAAACATGAAATATTGCGAAAACTTAAGAATGTTAACAATTTATATAAAGACTAAACATTATTGTCAAGCGAATTTTTATCCACAATATAAATACAATCTTGCCTTTGTATTGATTATATACAATATATTTACGAGAATTAGCATCTGTTTTGTTCAATGCAATTTAACTATATGCAAATTTTATTATTTACAACTTTAAAATACCATTTCTTTCTCCGTGCGATATTCCCAGATATTTTTCCTCCATAAACATTCTCAATTCCATATTTTGCTATTAATTCAATTGTTTTTCTGTCTTCAATTATTAGAGCTTGCTTTCGGTCTCTTGTTTCAAGTAAAGTTATCGTCATATTTTTTATCGGTAGATTTTGCTTAACAAAATCAGTTGTTTGAGCATTAATATGTTTATCAATTCTTTCGGATATGTTATGCGTTATACCTACATAGTATTTACATTTTTGTAATTCCAGAATGTAAAGGTATATTCCTCTCAATTCATCTAAATATTTAGTTTTATTCATGACTTTGGTGCACGATTTTATCCACCTGGCTCCGGTGTTTTAAATATTAAATAATTTTGCGCACGAGCTGAAAAAACTTTTGAAACTATCAAGATAAATCCGTATAAATAGCTTTAGCGGTTTTATGCCGGATTTATCTTGATGCAGGAGCGCAGGCCAAAGCGTTAGTTTCAAAAGGTTTTTCTATAATTGCAGGAATTATTTATTATTTTTATTCAACGAAGCATTATTGCTTAGAAAACTGAATTAAAAAATAAAAATTGAGTAGTAATATTAAAAGGACCCATTTATTGATATACTAAATTGATAATGAAAGTATATGGGTGTACAATTGCTATAAACTCACAAGCGGACGCTTGCGAGAGAAGGGGAGAAATCGTATATCTCGTTTTGAATATTGTATAATGAACAAGGAATATTAAAATAAAAGTTTTCAGAATTATCTTGCTTGTATGATAATAAAATCTTGCATAGTAATATTAGGTTTGATTTTTTCAATAAAACTCCTTACATTAGCCCTGACTTTATTAAGCTTAATAAGGCAATTAGCCTTGATTTTTATAAAATAAAATATGTACAGAACTATATTTGAACATCTGATTAACTGGAAAAAACAAACAAAAAGAAAAGTAATTCTTGTTAGAGGAGCACGGCAGGTTGGTAAAACCTATATAATACGTGAGCTTGGAAAAACATTTGATAGTTTCCTGGAAATTAATTTTGAAAAAGATACTGATGTCAAATCCTTATTTGATAAAAACCTTAATCCTAAAAGGATTATTACAGAATTATCAATTTATTATAAACAGCAAATAACTGCCGGAAAAACTTTATTGTTTTTTGATGAGATACAGGCTTGCCCAAGAGCAATTGAAGCTTTGCGCTTTTTTTACGAAGATATTCCTGATTTACACTTAGTAGCTGCCGGTTCACTATTAGAGTTTGCTTTGGCAGATTTACCATCGTTTGGGGTAGGCCGGTTACGCTCTATATACATGTACCCGATGTCATTTGATGAGTTTTTGATTGCAAAAGAAGAAGAGGGTTTGCTTAAACTTAAACAAGAAGCAAATGTAAAAAACCCTTTAAAAAAAGTATTTCATGACAAACTGGTTGACTTACTTAAAATACATCTTATTATAGGAGGAATGCCCGATGCCGTAAATAGTTACTGTTTGAATAATGATATAACGGAAGTCTTTAATATACTCACCGATATTACAACATCGTATTACAGTGATTTTGTTAAATACAATAAGAGGATTCCTGTTGATCGTTTGCGTGAAACACTGGACTCTGTAGTTTTACAATCAGGCGGAAAATTTATTTTTTCAAAAGTAAATGCTATTTCAAATCCTACTCAGGCTAAAAATGCCCTGGAATTACTTACAACGGCCGGATTAGTACATAAAGTACATCACACATCAGGACAAGGTATTCCGCTTGGAGCAGGGATTAATCATAAAAAATTTAAAGCCTTTTTACTGGATACAGGCATTATTCAAAACAATCTAAATCTTAATTTGTCAGAAATATTATTGTCAAAAAATACCGACATGCTGAATAAAGGTAGTATTGCTGAGATATTTACAGGCCTGGAAATGATTAAATACAGTTCTCCGTATAAACAAAAGCATTTATTTTACTGGCATAGGGAAAAAAGAGGAAGCAATGCTGAAGTTGACTATCTGTTAACAAATAATGAAACGATATTACCCGTAGAAATAAAGTCTGGTACAAGCGGAAAAATGCAAAGTTTAAACCTGTTTCTTAGAGAAAGAAAAATTAATAAAGGCAAACGTATCTCGTTGGAAAACTTTGCAGAATACGGAAAAATTGAAATATTACCTCTTCATAGTATCTCAAATCTTAATGCCGGTGGCTGGCTGGATTAGTGT
>JAADFW010000001.1 GCA_013152655.1 Chlorobiota bacterium | reverse complement strand
CAAGGATTTCTTTTTTTACTAAATTATTATTTTCATTCTTATGGGTTTATTGTTTAGATTCCTGAAAAACAGATGCTTTATAAAAATTTTATAAATGGGTTTGAATTTATCAATTAATTTATCATTTTGAGGATTACTTCTATTGTCATTAATTATATATGTTGTGGTTCAATAATTTTAATTCTTCTTATACAAAAAGAATTGGCTCTTCGGTTTTCATTTACAATAAAAAAATTAATACATTGAGGCTCAAATCATTTTTGTTTATGAACAGAAATAAGCTTTTTAAATGTATTTTATCTCTCGGATTAATTTTTATTTACTTTAATGGGTTTTCGCAACTATATATTAAACAGGTTGATAGCTTAAAAAACAACTTGCAAAATCTTCAGGGTATTGAAAAAATTATTACGCTAAATAAACTGTCTGAATATTATTGGAAAATAAATACTTCAGCTTCATTAAACTATGCAAACGAAGCGTTGAATAAAGCGATGTATTTAAACAATAATGATAACATTGCATTGGCATATAACAATATAGCAAGGTGCTATTATTATTACGATAATCTTGAACAGGCATTTAATTTTGCTTACAAATCTTTAATTATTAGCCAGCAAAATAATTTTCAAAAAGGAATAGGACAATCATTAAATAGTCTTGGGTTAATGCACAGAAGAATAGGTGATTATTATAAGGCAATTAAAGAACTTACTGAAGCTCAAAATATTTTTAACAAAATAAATGATATTCCACATTTAGCCAGTGTCGTTAATAATTTGGGTATAATATATTGTGAAAAGAGCAATTATAAACAAGGCTTGACTAACTATGAAAAGGCATTAAAATTAAATGAGCAAATTGGCGATAAGTTAAAAGTTGCTGTTGCCATAAATAATATTGGCTATGTGTATGAACTTACCGGAAACCTGAAGAAGAGCATGGTTTATTATAACAAAGCTATTATACTTGCCGATTCACTACATTCTACCTGGGATTATATTAATGTATTAATTAATATCGGAAGAGTAAATTACAAGAACAAATATTATCGTCGGGCGATTAACAATTTGGAAGAAGCACAAAAACTGGCACGAAAAATTAATGCAAAAACACACATAAAAGAATCAGCCTCGTATTTAGCTGCAATTTTTAGCGATTTAAAAAACTACAGACTTGCTGCGAAATATTTTAAAATGCTATCGGAAGTAAAAGACAGTATATTAAATGAAAAAAAGGCAGAAAGAATTTTTGATATACAAACGCAATTCGGAAATAATAAAAAAGAAAAACAAATAAGAGAGTTGCAACAAGATAAAATTATGTCAACACTTGAAATAAAAAAACAAAAACATTTATTGTTTTTTATTATTCCTTCTACCATATTAATTCTGATTATATTATTTTTTCTGTTTAATGCATACTATTCAAAACGAAAAATAAATTTATTATTAGCAAAAAGAAATTCAGAAATTATTAATAAGAACAAAGAAATAGAAAAGCAAACAGAAAATATGAATAGCATAAATGAAGAACTTAAAAAATTGACTATAGTTGCCCGGGAGACAAATAATTCAGTAGTTATTCTCGATTCAAATTTTAATTTTATTTGGATAAATAAAGGTTTTACCCGAATGTTTGGCTTTACACTTGACCAACTTGTAAGTGAAAGAGGCAAAAACCTGTTGGAAGTAAGTGGGGAAAAAGAGATTTACCAAAAATTGAAAAATGTTTTGTCTGATAAAAAGACAATAATTTATAATTCTCAAAATACAAAACGTAATGGAGATAAATTATGGACACAAACTACAATAACACCTGTTGTTGACAAAAATGGAGTAGTATCACAATTGGTGTTAATAGATTCAGACATCTCCAAATTAAAGCAGGCAGAAAAAGAAATTGTAACACAACACGATGAAATTTCTCTTCAAAAGAAAGAAATTACCGATAGTATTATTTATGCAAAAAGAATACAAACTGCTATTCTTCCTACAGAGCAAAACGTTCGAAAAATTATACCAAAATCATTTATTTTGTACAAACCACGAGAGATTATTGGCGGCGATTTTTACTGGATATCAAAAAAACAGGATGAAATTATTGTTGCAGTAGCCGATTGTACAGGGCATGGTGTTCCCGGAGCATTAATGAGTATGTTGGGTGTTACATTGTTAAATGAAATTGTAAATAATAAAGGAATAATTATTCCCGGCGAAATATTAAATGAATTAAGAGAACAGACAATTGAAATATTGCATCAAACGGTTGATGATGGGCATAATGACGGAATGGACATTGCTATTTGTTGTTTTAACCTGAAAACCAAACAATTAAGGTTTTCAAGTGCTAATTCTCCGGCAATTCTTGTAACAGAAAACCGTGTAATGGAATTAAAGCCTGATAAAATGCCAATAGGTTTGTTTCATATAAAAAACAAATCATTTTTCACACAACAAATTGATTTATCACAAAACGAAACTGTTTACTTATATACCGACGGATTTGTTGACCAGTTTGGGGGAAAACATGAAAAAAAGTTTTATAGAAAAAACTTAATAAAATTAATTAAAAGAATAAGTTCAGAACCAATAGCAAAGCAAAAAGCAATTTTTGAACAAACCTTAGATGACTGGAAAGGAAATATACCTCAAATAGACGACATAACTATTTTGGGTTTCAGGGTTTAAATCATACTTTGTGTTTACCTATAGTAATAAAAAGTTCTTAATTTCATTCAACGTTTCTAAATAACAAATACTAACTATAACAAGTTAGTATATTTTATATCTTTATGTAATTGAAATTGCATAAGATGCTTACAGAAAGATTAACAGTTAATATTAAGCCGGGAAAAACTGTTTTGTTTATTTGTTTTTTGTTTTTTGTTTTTTTGGCAAAAGCAGAAACAAATAAATTAGATAGCCTTATACAAAAAATCGGCATTGTTCATGGTCTTGAAAAATATGAAACACTTGAAAAAATCGTTGATATTTACTACACTAAATCTCCCACAAAAGCTGTTTATTATGCAATGCTCTCGTCAAAACTTGCCGGCCAAATTAAAAATAAGCCATTACAAGCAAAGGCCTTAAGTAATTTAGGGAAAGCATATTTTTTAAAAAGCAAATACGATTCTTCCGTTTATTTTTATAAAAGAGCAAATCAACTTTACAAGGAATTGAATGATAAAAAGGGCATTTCTGCATGCTGTAATTATATTGGGGGAATATATGGCTATACCGGAAATTACCAGGAAGCAATTTCTTTATTGCAAAAATCTATAGCTATTGATAAAGAAATTAATGACAGCTTAGCAATGTCTCAATCATTAAATAACATTGGTGTTGTTTATTTTTATTGGGAAGATTATGAAAAAGCAATTGAGTATTATAAAAAAGCAATGAACATTCAGGTTGCATTAAAAGACAGTATAAAAATAGCAACAGCATTAAATAACATTGGTGAGGCCATGTATTATTTAAACGATTTTACAAATGCTTTAAAAATGTGCTACAATTCATTAGACATTAGCCGGAAAATAAACTCAAAAGATAATATTGCAATTACATATGATTATATAGGCAACATTTACAAAAGTTTAAAAGAATATAAAACAGCCATTAAGTTTTATAAACTATCTGTTTCAATGTCAAGAAGTTATGAAGACTGGCGTTCCGTAGCAGTTACAAACACGAATATTGGCGAATTATATTTGAAACAAAACAGGGTTGATTCTGCAATTATTTATTTTAATAATGCATTAACACAAGCCAAAACAATAAACTATGTAACAACAGTAATTGATAATTATAAAAACCTTTCCAAAGCGTATCAGAAAAAAGGAAAGTACAAACAAGCACTTAATTATTATAAAAAACACAGTATTTTAAAAGATTCTGTTTTTAATAAGGAAAGCCGTGATAAATTACAAGAATTACAATTAAAATATAAACGAGAAAAACAGGAAAAAGAAATACATCAGAAAGATACTGAAATTGAAAAAGTTCAAAACAAGCTGCGTATCCAAAGAACAATTATCTATTTCTTCATAATTGGCTTGCTAATTATTATTCTGTTTTCAGTTTTACTAAACAAACAAGTAAAGCAGAAGCAAAAAGCAAATTATATTCTGAATCTCCAAAAAAAAGAAATCCAGGAAAAAACAACTGTACTTGAAACCGTAAATCTTGAACTGGAAAAACTTTCAATTGCTATTAGTGAAACCACTAATGCAATTACAATAATGGATTCAAAAGGCAGTTTTTTATGGGTTAACAAAGGTTTTACAAAACTTTACGAATTAAATATTGAGGAATTAAGGCTTACCCGCGGGAAAAATATTTTTGAATGCACAAACGATCCTGCCATTTTAATGTCATTAAGAAATTGTATTAAAAAGAAAGTGGCAATTGATTATGAATTTACTACAATAACTAAAACCGGAAAAAAAGTTCAGGTACAAACAACTATTACCCCCGTTTTAAGTAAAGAGGGAAACATAAAGAATTTGATATCAATTGACACAGATATTTCGAAGTTAAAAAATGCAGAAAAAGAAATAATAAAACAAAAAAACGAAATAAGCCGCAAGACTAATGAAATAACAGAAAGCATTTTATATTCTAAAACTATTCAAACAGCACTTTTCCCAACAAATGAAATAGCAAGAAAGATATTGCCACAATCATTTATAATTAATATGCCAAAAGATATAATTGGTGGAGACTTTTTCTGGCTTACCGAAAAAGAAGGTTATAAAATCATTGCTGTTGCCGATTGTACCGGACATGGAATTCCGGGTGCACTAATGAGCATGTTGGGAATTTCATTTTTAAATGAAATAGTTTTAAATAAAAACATTATAAACACAGGGAAAATCATTGATAATTTGCGAGAAAAAATCATTCAAAGCTTGCATCAAAATGTTTCAGAGGAAAGTAGCAGAGAGGGCATGGATATAGCTGTTTGTGCCATTGATGTAAACAACAAAACACTTAATTACTCAGGTGCAAATAATTCTATAATTATTATTAGAAAAGAAAAAATTATTGAGTTAAGTCCGGATAAAATGGCGGTACGATGGCAACAAAATAAAAACAAGCCATTTACCGTAAAAACAGAAAACTTAGTTGACGGAGATGCTATTTTTATGTTTACCGATGGATTTTCCGATCAGTTTGGAGGATATAACAACACAAAGTTTAGAAAACAACAAATGAAAGAATTATTTAAAGAAGTAGCATCATTAAAACCAGCTTTGCAAAAAGAAACAATAATTGAAAGATTTAATCATTGGAAAAAAGGAGAAGAACAAATTGACGACATATTTATTCTCGGGTTTTCGGTTTAAAAAGAGGGTTGTTGTTTTCTGAATTAATAATTCATAATTAGAAGTTTTAAAAACGAAATAACTTTTTTATAACTTTTTGCTACTTTTACTTTGATGAAAAAAAAGGTTTTTTTAACTGTTATGCTCACCTGTTTGTATTTATTTGGAATTAGCCAGGTAAATAGCCAAATGGGAACACCATTTATTAAAAACTACCCACCTGAAATATCTAAAAGTGCACCACAGAATTGGGCTATTGTTGAAGATAAAAGAGGTGTGATGTATTTTGGAAACGGGCCTGAATCCGGAGTGTTGGAATTTGACGGGAATTATTGGAAAATAATTGCTGTTTCTAATCACTCAACAGCACGGTCGTTAGCCATTGATAGCTTAGGAAAAATTTATGTGGGAGCTTCCGGCGAGTTTGGTTTTCTTGCTGCTAATAACTCCGGGGCATTAAACTATGTTTCTCTTATCCATTTAGTTCCAAAAGACGAGTTGGAATTTAACAATGTGTTAAAAATCCATACAACTTCTCACGGGGTTTATTTTGTTGCTACAAATAAAATATTCCGGTATTATAAAAATAAAATTACAGTTATAAATGGCACTTTTACACAGCGATATGGCTTTAATATTAACAACCATCTTTTTATAGCTGACGAAAATAAAGGCCTGATGTATGTCAGAGATAGTCAACCGGAAGTTCTTCCTTATACACTACCAATTATTAATAATTGCGGAAGATATGTTATTCTGGATTATCCCGGGAATAAACTGTTAATTGCAACCGTAAATAACGGAATGTTTTTGTACGACCTCACCTTTATTTCTAACAAAGAAGAGATTTTTAAACACAATACTGAATATAATACTTCAAACAAAATTGTACAAAAACTTGAAACAAGAGTTAGTAACTATTTGACAGAAAATAGCTTATACACTTGTACAAAAATAGATGATAATTCCTTTGCATTTGGAACTCTTCAGGGAGGCGTTATTTTAATGGACGCACAAGGAAAATTAATTAAAGTAATTAATAAAAATCGCGGATTAATAAATAATACAATTTTAAGCCTTTACGCCGATAAAGCATCAAATTTATGGATTGGAAGTTACAATGGCATTTCATACGTTGAAACCGGCTCGCCATTAACAAACCTTAATGAACAAAACGGACTTTACGGAACACCTATTTCGTTAATAACACATAATAACAATAAATTTATAGGAACAACGCAAGGTATTTTTTATGTTCCGGAATATAGTTTAAAAAATGTTGATGACAACCATGTGCTAAAGCCAATAAGTAATTTCGACACAGAATGTTGGAATTTTTTCTCACTTGGAACCGATTTGCTGGCAACCGGCTATGATGGTGTATATTTAATAAATGAAACACAGGCAAAAAAAATATTTGAAACCAATGAAATATATTGTTTTGGGGGAACAAAAAAGTTTCCGAATTTGCTTTTTTTAGGCCTGACAGATGGTTTTGAATATATACAAAATGAAAGCAGCATATTTTCTAATGCATCAAAGGCTAATTTTTTAAAAGCAAAAAAGTTTCCTGAAATCACTAATAAAATTAGAAAAATAATTAGCGATAAAAATGAAAATCTTTGGTTAACAACCGAATATGAGGGAATTATTAATATTAAATTTGATAATAATAATGTAAATAAATACGAGATATTTCGTTATGATACAACCAGTGGGCTACCCCAGTTAAACTATAACTGGGTTTATAATTTGAATGGTGAAATTATTGTTGGTTCTCGCCAGGGATTTTATAAACCCATTTATGAAAACAACAAAGTAATTAAGTTTGTACCCGATTCTTCATTTGGAAGTTCTTTTGTGGGCGAGGGTGCGCAAATTGAAAATTTATTTTTAACAACAAAAGATGAAGCTTTTGTATTTCAAAAAAATAGAGGAATTGAAGTAATAAAGAATTTTACCGGCAATAAAATTATAAAATCAAATTTATTTAATAAAATTAAAGAACCACATCAAATATTTTTTGATATAGATGGTATTTTATGGATAGCTACGTTAAACGATGGTATTTATTTATATGACAAGCAATTGTTGAAAAATTATAATGTACAGTATTCAACCCTTTTACGAAAGATTATTGTTGGCAAAGATTCAATTATTTTTGATGGTGCATTTTATGTCGATTCTTCTAAAGTTAACGACATGTTTACAAAAATAGTAGAAAACCAACCTGCAAATAGTTATCCGGTTTTTCAATATGAGTATAATTCTATAAAATTTAATTTTTCTTCAACATTTAAAGAAATGCCTGAAAAAACAGAATTTTCCTGGATGTTAGAGGGATTTGACAAAGAGTGGTCTGACTGGAGTTTTAAATCGGAAGAAAACTATAAAAAAATAAGAGAGGGAGATTATGTGTTTAAAGTAAAATCAAAAAATGTTTTTAATGTCGAAAGCCCGGCAGTTACATTTAGATTTGAAGTTTTACCCCCATGGCACCGGACAATATGGGCTTATCTGGGCTATGTTGTCTTATTAGTTTTATTTATTTATTTAATTGTGCGTTTAAATTCAAGAAGGTTAAAAGCTGCTAATATAAGACTTGAAAAAATAATTAAGGAAAGAACAAAGGAAATAAGAAAACAACGAGATCAGATTTCTGAACAAAAACAAGCCATTACCGACAGTATTCAATATGCCAAGCGAATACAAAATGCTGTTTTGCCCCCTGAAGATTATATAAATAAAGTATTGCCCGAACATTTTATTTTATTTAAGCCCAGAGATATTGTGAGTGGCGATTTTTACTGGTTGAAAAAGATTGATAAGTATGTAGTGTTTACTGCTGCCGATTGTACCGGCCACGGAGTTCCGGGGGCTTTTATGAGTATGTTGGGAATTGCTCTGTTAAATGAAATTGTCCGCAGGAAAGAAATAACAAAAGCCAGTCAAATACTAAACGAACTTAGAAGTCAAATAAAAGATGCGTTAAGGCAATCGGGGAAAGAAGGAGAAGCTAAAGACGGAATGGACATAGCGTTATGTGTGCTCGATACGGAAGAATTGAAGCTGCAATATGCCGGAGCCTATAATCCGTTGTACATAATAAGAAATAACGAGCTTATTGAATATAAAGCTGATAAAATGCCAATTGGAATTCATCTTAAAACGCAGCCGTTTAGCAATAACGAAATACAATTGCAAAAAAACGACATGCTCTATGTGTTTAGCGATGGATTTGTTGACCAATTTGGAGGAGACAGGTGTAGAAAATTCATGATAAAGCCATTTAAGCGTTTATTAACAGAAATTAATGAACGCCCGATGTTTGACCAAAAGGGTATTTTAGACATTGCTATTACTGAGTGGCGGGGCGAGCGTGAACAAATTGATGATATTGTTGTAATAGGAGTAAGGGTTTAGCCCGGTAATTGACAAGAAAATCAGCTAATGATAATTTCATTGAGTTTCGTGACTTTTAGTTTTGATTATCCGTTTGGTTTATTTAAATGTTAGCTATAAGCAAGAATTTTGTACCCAAATTAAAAAAAATGATAAATCAATATTTTCCAAAAATTATTAAATCAATATTTTTTCTATTAGCCATATTATTCTCACATAATGGCTACTCTCAAATAGAAAATCAGCTAAGCGTTGAAATAAATATTGGTAGATTTGCTAAGAATATTGGCATATTTGAATCATATAAGTATTCAAATGAAATATCCTATTTAAATGGATTAGAGATAGGTTATAAAATTAAACCAGAACAAAGTTATTTTTTTGGAGTTAGGAAACTTAATTCTAAAGCTGGTTACGGTGGGGGGTATTCAGGTGAAATATCAAACAAACGAGGTGTTGAACTTGATATAGGTTGGGAATTTTTACCCAATATTGAAAAGAGGTTAAATTTAAGTTATTCAATTGAGTTATTTGGTGAATTTTCAAAGCATAGTGGAACCTATTGGGTTGACTATCCACCAGACTATCAGATTAATCATTATAAGAGATATTTTGGAATTGCTCCAGAGCTTAAATTTAATTACAAAATATTCGAAAAGTTGAAAGTCGTTTTAAGTGTTAGATTAAAATATGGTCATGTTACATCAACTGGAATAGAATCTACATCTTTAATTAATGTGCTTTTTCATAATAGAAAATACATGATGTTTTCTTTTGAACCAATAAATTCCCTAGCATTTAAAATTGACTTGTAAATAGCCTATAGCTAACAAAAAAATAAATTCAATAGTGGGTTGAATAGCAAATTGATAGGACATAATTTTAAAAATAGGCTATATTGTAGAATGGAGAGATAGTACAAATCTAAGCCACTACAGAAATTTATTTTGAGCGTTGTAGCATATTGACAAATAGAAATTAAGGAATTAAATATTATGAGAAATCTAATAAAAAAAACAATTATAATTACTTTATCTGTTTTTATAACCACCTTGCACTCTTGTAAAAAGATTGATTTTGTATTATTAGATACTTTACCTGTTACACCTTACGATACTGCTCATACTGCTCAAGAAAAAGCTATTATAGACTACTTAACCAGCATTGGAAATACCGATTCATTAATCGTTGGTCAATATATTGGGTCAGCAGAACCAGGCGCTCCTTACTATGATGCCACTTTGTATACAGGAATGAGTAAAAAACCCGGAGTGCTTGGAGGAGACTTTGGTTATTGGACAGATGCTTCTAATATTAACCCCGATTACTTATCTACATTGATCACAGAAGGAAAAAACGGGGCATTAATAACACTTGCAATGTATATTCCCGATCCTTTTAACAGGCGATATGGAGATAAAGGGTTTAAGAAAAAGTATAATTATGCTGATACCTATACAGCTGGTACCGTTGCCAATGATAGAATAAATATTGCGCTAAATAATATGGGAAATGTAATTCAACAATTAAAGGATAATCATATTATAGTACTCTTAAGACCTTACTTGGAAATGAACGGAGGTTGGTTTTGGTGGGGAAACAAGAAAAAATTCCCAACACAACAAGAATATGCTAACTTATGGATTTACACGTATAATTATTTTGAAAATGAACGACAATTGGATAACATACTCTGGGTATATGCTCCAAATTATCAGGGAAATTCTGAAATGAAAGCGACTGATTATTATTATCCCGGGCCAGATTATGTTGATATCGTGGGGCTTTCATATTATAGAGATGATTTAAATGAGATCAATAAAAATGACGGTATGAGTAAATTAGAGGCATTAAATAAGCCTATTGCAATGACGGAAATAGGTAGCCATAATGGGGGGAAACCAAACAAAAAAATGGATGTGGATAATCTGCGTTATTTGGAGCTAAAAAAATATAAAATATCTTATTTTTTAGTTTGGGCCAGTTGGAAGGGGCATTACATGGCAATACGAGATTCAAAAAATGCAGATCAATTGTTGAACCACAGTTTAATAATTACACAAGATGAACTACGCTATTAATCTGAGTTCGATTATTGCGATTATGTAAAGAAGATTATGTTTGAGAAAGTCAAAACATACTACAACAAAAAAGATAGTGCATTTGGCAGATAATGCTGAGAATGAAAATGATAGCAATAAATAAACATAGTAGAGAATTGAAAAGTTGGTGCAATAAAACGCACAGGGGCTTATATACTCAGCTAATGATAATTTCATTGAGTTTCGTGACTTTGGGTTTTGATTATCCGTTTGGTTTATT